>JAGUYA010000006.1 GCA_020061545.1 Candidatus Omnitrophota bacterium | reverse complement strand
AGGTCAGGACATATTCGGTAAAAGCAAGAAAGAGCAGGGTAAAGGCAGGCGATTTTGCCCGGGTACCTATGCGTAGAAGAAGTTTTTCCGGTTTCTATAACTCCTTACCTAATATATTAAAGGCAAAGGATATACGCGCTGTAGTTAGAGCTGTAGTAGGCGCTCGTAAGAAAAAGAAAGCGGTTATTTTTATGGCTGGGGCGCACGTCATAAAATGCGGGTTGAGCCTTGTAGTCATTGAGCTCATAAAAAAGAAAGTAATCACTTGTGTGGTCTTAAATGGCGCAGGCATAATCCATGATTTTGAGATTGCTTTTGGCGGCGCAACCTCCGAGGATGTAGGAGAAGGTTTAAGAACTGGTAAGTTTGGCATGGGCCGTGAGACCGCTGATTTTATCAATAACGCCGTAAAAGAGGGAGTAAGAGAAGGTTTAGGATTGGGGGGGGCGGTAGCCCGTAAAATCAGCACAGCAAAATTGCGTTATAAGAATTTAAGTATCCTTTACCATGCTTATAAAAATAAAATACCGGTCTGTGTTCATGTAGCTATCGGTACGGATATAATACATCAGCATTCCTCTTTTGATGCCAGCCTTACCGGCGAGGGGTCCTTGAGGGATTTTCATTTACTGGTGGAAAATGTCTGCCGACTCCATAGCGGTGGAGTAGTTTTAAATTTTGGCTCTGCGGTGATATTACCCGAGGTATTTTTAAAGGCATTGAACCTGTCCAGAAATTTGAGGAATAAAGTAAAGGACTTTACCACGGCAAATTTTGACATGATTTACCATTACCGGCCTTTACAGAATGTGGTTTCCAGGCCCATCCAGGCAGGTGGAAGCGGATATTATATTATCGGCCATCACGAGATCATGCTTCCCTTGTTGGCGCAAGCGATAATAGAAAAGGTATGAAAAACCTGAGAAAAATAATCCATAATTTTAAGAAAGCAAATATATTGGTGGTGGGAGATTTAATCCTGGATGAATACATCTGGGGTAATGTGGAGAGGATTTCACCCGAGGCGCCGGTACCTGTAGTCTGGGCGAATAAGCGCACCTTTACCCCTGGCGGCGCAGCCAATGTTGCCAACAATATCCGCGCACTTGATGGCCACGTCTCTCTCGTCGGAGTTATCGGCAAGGATAAAAATACGGATATTTTATTATCGGAACTGAAAAAAAAGAAAATAGCGACCGAAGGTATATGTATTGACCCGAAGAGGCATACTACGGTTAAGACGCGGATTATCGCCGGGCATCAGCAGGTGGTGAGGGTGGATTGGGAACATACAGATGCATTATCCAGAGAGTTGAATCAAAAAATCTTCAAATTTATAAAAGCCAATATTTCTGATTTTGATGCCGTTATTATTGAAGATTACGGTAAAGGTGTAATAAATATGCACCTTGTTCAGGAATTCATTGCGCTCGCCCGCTTACAGAAAAAAATAATTACCGTTGACCCCAAGGAGGAACATTTCCGGTATTATCAGGGGGTTACCTCTATTACCCCTAACCGACGGGAACTGGAGAATGCCATCAGGAATTTAAGGATTAAGGATACCACCAACCGCTTTAAGTTTAACACCGATAAGTTATTTACGGATAAAGATATAGATTCAGCCGCAGATGAGATTCTTAAATATCTGGGTTTACAGTCGCTTCTGGTTACATTGGGTGAGTGCGGTATGCGTTTATTCGAGAGAAATGGTCACAGAACCCATATACCTACGGTTGCCCAGGAAGTCTTTGATGTCTCGGGCGCAGGAGATACAGTCATAGCTGCTTTTAGCTTAGCGCTTTCTTGCGCTGCCACCCAGCTTGAAGCAGCACACATTGCTAACTTCGCGGCAGGAATCGTGGTCGGCAAATTAGGCACAGCAGTTACCTCAAGACAAGAATTATTAGAAAGAATAAAGTAAAAATGGAAGTTATCGGCATAATTCCCGCGAGATATTCCTCAACTCGATTCCAGGGCAAGGTGCTGGCGGATATATTAGGTAAACCCATGATACAGCATGTTTGGGAACGGGCAAAGCAGGCCTTGCTTTTAGAAGATTTAATCATTGCCTGCGATGATGAACGCGTAGCTAACGCGGCGAGAGAATTTGGCGCCAAAGTGGTTTTGACTGCTAAGGGCCATATTTCGGGCACAGATAGAATCATTGAGGTGGTCAACCCCCTGGATGTGAGAATAGTAATTAATATTCAAGGCGATGAGCCGTTAATTCATCCGGTGATGATTGATACCCTGGCGCGGACGCTGCTTGACGACGATAAAATTGCTATGGCTACGCTTATGAAAAGAATAGAAAATCCCGCCGAACTGAATGACCCTAATGTAGTTAAGGTGGTGGTGGATAAAAATAATTTCGCTTTATATTTCTCAAGGACTGCCATACCTTACCAGGCGAGAGAATCAGAGGTAACGTCGCCTGTCTATTATAAGCACATCGGATTATATAGTTACACTAAAGATTTCCTCTTTATCTATAAAAATCTAGCGGTTTCTCATTTAGAGCAGATAGAGCACCTGGAGCAACTACGGGTTCTGGAAGAAGGTTTTCGTATCAAGGTCATTGAAACGAAATATGATACTATCGGGGTAGATACGCCTGAGGATTTAGAAAAAGTCAAAGAATACCTAAAGAAGGCAATAGTATAATGCGCCAGATTAGTGTAAAAAATATCAAGATAGGCGATAAAAACCCTCTCGTCTTAATTGCTGGTCCGTGCGTGATTGAGTCAGAAAGGCATTGCTTAGATACCGCAAAAAAGATAAAAGATATTGCGCTAAAATTAGAGATTCCCTTTATCTTTAAGTCCAGTTTTGATAAGGCAAATAGGCTCTCCATAAATTCTTATCGCGGCCCAGGAATAAAAAAGGGTTTAGAGATTTTACATAAACTAAAACAGCAATTGCACGTTCCCGTATTAAGCGATATCCACTGCCAGAGAGACATCGCCGAAGCAGCCAGGGTCTTAGACATCATCCAGGTTCCGGCGTTTTTATGCCGCCAGACAGATATTGTGGTCGCAGTGGCTAAGACAGGAAAGGTGGTAAATATTAAGAAAGGTCAATTCTTAGCACCCTGGGATATTTTACCTATAATTAAAAAGATTGAATCTAGCGGCAACAAATCTATTTTGATTACTGAGCGCGGCGCCTGTTTTGGTTATAATAACTTAGTTTCTGATTTTAGAAGTCTGGGTATTATGCGTCAGTTTGGTTACCCGGTCATTTACGATGCCACGCATAGTGTCCAGCTACCCGGTGGTAAAGGCGGATGCTCGGGTGGAGAGCGGCAGTTTGTCCCCGGGCTCACCCGGGCTGCAGTTGCCTTTGGCTGTGATGGATTGTTTTTAGAGGTGCATCCTGACCCTGATAGCGCTCTTTGCGATGGCCCGAATATGATTCGCTTAGAAGATTTAGAAAAACTTTTAAAACAAATTAAAAAAATAGAGGCGGTTTTATGAGTACGAATATAGTTAAACGCGCCAGGCGGGTTTTGGATATTGAGGCCCAGGCAGTGAGTAATTTAAAAAATAATATT
>JAGUYA010000101.1 GCA_020061545.1 Candidatus Omnitrophota bacterium | reverse complement strand
TCAGCGATGGCTAAGTCAAATTGGCCTTGGTTAAGATAGATGTTACCACGAGCTATATAGGCATCTACATAGGATGGATTAATCTCTAATGCCTTCTCAAATTCTTTTTTTGCTTCATCTAATTTTCCTTGAATTGCGTAATCTAAGCCTTTAGCATAATATTCCTCTGGTAATTCCTGACTAAAAGAGTTCTCCATCATAAAAAATAACAATATCAAAATCTCTATAACGCCTATTCTTTTTAAAAACCTTCGTTTATAGGACATTTTCATTTTAACCTCCTATTTTAATTATCCTAAACTTTTCAGCCCAAGTCTACACATTTTTTAAAGAACTTTTATACCCATAAGCTCTGAAACATTATAGAAGCTTTTCAAATTGTACAGCCTATTATGTATTCCTTATCCACTCTTTTATAGATTCTGTTACACTATCTACATCTATTTTGTTTATATATTGTAAGCATTCTCTTGTGCCATATTTTCTGCAGAATTGATTCGGTATGCCAATAGATTTGAATACGGGAATATTTTTTTTAGTTATCAGTATCCCAGAGATGGTACTTCCAATGCCTCCGGTAACAAAATGCTCCTCTAAAGTTACGACATGTCCTACTTCTTTAATAATAGGCCAAATTTTTTCTACATTAAGTGGCTTTATTCTAAATAAATCAATTACCCCTGCATGGATTGATTGGGTAGAGAGTTTCCTGGCAACCTGTAAGGCATTATAGACCATTCTTCCTGTAGCAATAATATAGAGTTCCTTCCCTTGCTTAAGCATAGAAAATCCATTTGAGATATCAATATCCCTTTCATTTTTATATACCAAAGGAAAGCCTGTTCTATCCAGTCTAATGTATTTTGGTCCTGGTTGTTTATAGGAAATTTTTGCAAGAAGACCAGCCATTAAACTATCACTTGGATTATAAATCGTCATTTCTGGAAGCAACCTCATTAATCCTATATCTTCTGTGCCATGATGGGTCGGGCCTAAGGTGGAATAATCAAATCCTGCTCCTATGCCCACCACTGTTACCGGTAAATTCATACAGCATAAATCAACCCTTATCTGTTCGTAACAGCGCGCGGTGACAAAAGGAACAATGGCGTATATGTAAACAATCTTGCCGGACATCGCTAATCCGGCTGCTACCCCGACCATATTCTGTTCGGCTATGCCAACATTAATGTACTGGTTGTTTAATCTGCGTTTAAATTCATCGTGGCATATCGCTCCTGTATCGGAAATAACTAGCATAACCTTGCTGTCTCTTTTGGCTATGGCATAGAGGGAGTCAAAAAAACTATCTCTCATTCCACTCGTCCAACGCTTCATTTTTTCTATCCTTATTTATAAAAACGCAACTCTTTTTTAGCTATTTTTAATTCTTTCCCCACAGGAATACGATAATGCCAGATTGGACGATTTTCCATGAATGATACGCCTTTCCCTTTTGTAGTTAGAGCGATGATAACTAATGGTTTAACGGATCGGCGGGAGTGAATATTATTAAACACCTCAAGTAGCTCTTCAAAAGAATGGCCATTAACAGCCTTAGTCTCCCAGCCGAAAGACTCCCATTTTTCTTTCAGAGGAGCCAAATCAAGATAATTTTTAAGAAAAGCGGTTGCGGAAAGACGGTTATCATCAACTATGGCAATTAGATTATTTAAATGGCGATGCCCTGCGAACATAGCCGCTTCCCAAACCGAACCTTCATGACATTCGCCATCGCCTAATAAAGTAAAACACAGATATTTCTTATTATCGATTTTCGCAGATAAAGCTATGCCGGTAGCAATTGATAATCCATGCCCGAGCGAGCCGGTTAAGGCTTCCACGCCAGGCACATCACTCTCGGCGAGACCACCCAATCTGCTTCCGTCTTGGGTAAATGTCATTAATTCTGATAAAGAGAAAAAGCCCAGATCTGCCAAAATAGGATACAATGCTAATGCTCCCTGGCCTTTGCTTAAAATAAAACGGTCACGGTTCACCCATTTGGGATTTTTAGGATTCACCCTTAAAATATTAGCGTAGTAGAGAGCGACCAGAATATCTACGCAAGAGAATGAAGAGGCTATATGTCCAGCACCAGCCTTGACAGCCATTTCTAGAGCTTTATTCCTTGTCCAGTTCGCTTTTTTACTTAACCACATTATCTGTCCAGCAGTTACTTCTTTATTATTAACTATTTTATTTTTCATTGTATGTTATATCCCTTTTTAGATGTTTTAATTCTTAGTTTCTCGAGTATCTCAAGGATACCGCAAAAAGCACCAAACCACAAGAAAATCTTCATATAAAGTTCATAGTGGCCTGCGAAGTTGTCACTAAATATAGCTTGGCAAAATGTATAAAGTATCACAATATAAAAAAATGCTGCTAACGCGCTCAGGTTTTTTGCCCAAATAATAAACCAATCTGCAGCCAATAGTAAAAGCGGAACAAAGATAGTAAGGGTTCACTCCAGGGCCTTTTTAAACATCGCCTCAGCTTCCTGGTATCTCTTCTGTTCTCTATAACATATACCTAGGCCATCATAGGCGCTGGTGTTGTTTGGATTTAGTTCCAAGGCCTTCTTAAACATCGTCTCGGCTTCTCGGTATCGGTTTTGTCTATTATATAAATTTCCTGAATCAGCATACGCTACATCATTTTTGGGGTTCATTTCTATTGCCTTCTTAAACATCTTCTCGGCTTCGGGGTATCTACCTTGCTGTATATAAAACCACCCTACATTAACATACTTTTTATCTTTACCCAAATCAATATATGCTTTATTCTCTACTACATTTACTTTTATTGCTTTTTCAGTGGCATGCTCTGAAGATTTTCTGATAACACTAAAATCTTTTTTATCAATAATCCAGAAGGCATCTTTTAGACTCTCAGAAAAATACTCAATCTCGTTTCTTGAAAACAGCCACTGGTAATTTCCTTTCTTAATAAACCTGTTGCCCATATATATATTCCAGCATAAAC
>JAGUYA010000164.1 GCA_020061545.1 Candidatus Omnitrophota bacterium | reverse complement strand
TTATTTTTTATAACCCTTATTCAGAATGTTTAATATCTTATCGGTGATATCTAAATTCTTAATATTATAAGCTAACCCCGCCTCACTGAAGACCAGGGTATAACCTTCTTTTTCCGCATACTGCTTAATGGCATCTTCAATATCTTTTATTAATTCAGACTTTTTTTCGCTAAGTTCTTTGCGCAGGTCAGTCTGTTTCGCGCGGTCAAATTCCTGAAGTGCCTTAATCTTTGTTTCCAGTTCTGCTTTTTTTATCTCCTTCTCTTTATCACTTAATAAATTCATTTTATCTTGAAACTGTTTGATTTCAGTTACTTTTTTCTCCCTTTCCGTATCGTAACCAGTCTGTTTATCACCTAAGGTTTTATCGTAATCTTTTGTCTTTGTATATTCGCTAAAAAGGCGACCCAAGTCAACACAGGCAATCCTTTCCGCAGCGAATACGCCTGTGACAAAAAACACTGAACACAAAAACAACCCTAAATAAGCAAATACTAACTTCTTCATTCTTACTCCTCCTTTCGTAAAGAAACAGGTCTTTAAAGACCTGTCATAAGATATAATTTTAATGACGACACAACTTATGGAGCAAAGTGAACATAAGTTGTATGTCGGAATTAACCCCCCACCACTTTCGTGTTTAGCTTATGCTATATTGAAAGTGGTGGGGGATAAGTTCGCACATATAAGTTATATCGTTTAGCTAACTAATAGCGAGCTCCATAACTTATGTGCTCACTTACCTTATAACTTAAAAACCGTGGCTCATGCTAAAGTGAAACCGACCACTACTTTTCTTATCCTCTCCGGGTTCCTTATTTAATGGTATACCGTAATCCAGCATCACCGGACCGATGGGTGTCTTAATCCTCACGCCAAAACCTATACCGGATTTAAAACCACCGGATGCGATTTTACCCATCTTTGACCAGACATTTCCTGCATCATAGAAACTGGCTAATTTAATAAAATTAAATACGGGGTAGTTGTATTCAATATTTCCCACTAACAATGATTCACCACCCAGAGGATCTTTAGATACCGGGTCTATCGGACCAACTTTTCTTTCATCGTAGCCTCTGATGGTATAGGCACCGCCAGCAAAGTACCTTTCATATATAGGTACACGGTCAGAATCACCATAAGGTTTGGCTAAACCTATCCGACCTCTAAACTCAAGGGTAGAACCACGAAAGAGAGGTAAATAATGTGATGCCCGACCAAAGAATTTCATAAAATCTTTATCGCCACCAAAAGGCCCACCTGCGCATTCATAAGAGCCGCTTAATATATCACCTTTTGTAGGGTCAAATACACTGTCAGTACTGTTAAAGGTAAGGCTAGCGGCCATGCTACTGATAGTATTCTTACCATATTCCTTTTTCAGGTCATCAGTAGCATTTTCTGTGATATCCGTAATATCAACGCTGTCGTAGCGATACATCAAATCTCCCCTGAGATATTCTGAGATTTCTTTGCCTAAACGTAAGTCGCCACCGAGTATCTCCTTATCATAACCATAACCAATATCAGATTCTCTTTTGTGGCTGCGTTTATAGGCATCGAAACCAAAGGATACAGGATAATCAAAAACCCAGGGTTCAGTAAAACTCAAATCAAAACTTTCCGTAACTGTCCCCAGAGATGCGCGTAGCCTCAGGTTCTGGCCTGCGCCAGTAAAATAAGGAAAGTTCTTCCAGTCAAAATTCTTCTGTTCAATTTCCACAAACCCTACAAATTCATCGATACTAGAGTAGCCGCCGCCAAAACTAAAAGCACCTGTCTTGGCTTCTTTTACCTCTACCACCAAATCTTTTTTGTGAGGGACATTGGTGTCTTCGGTATCATAATTTATCTCTTCAAAGAAACCTAAATTCTGCAACCTTTCCTTGCTACGTTTTAGTTTTTCACCGTCAAATTTATCACCGGGTCTTATACGTAATTCTCGACGGATGACCACATCTTTGGTCTTGACATTTCCTCTTATTTTAATCTTATCCACATAGGCAATTTCGTTTTCCACGATATTATAGGCGATGTCGATACGGCCAGTATAGGAATTCAGAGACGTGACCTCCTGCATCTGTGCAAATATATATCCGCGGTCAAAATACAGGCCCTGTATATTGACGATATCCTGTTTTAATGCTTCTTGACTAAAGACCTTACCCGGAATACATTCTTTTAATTTTGCCAAAATTTCGTTCTGGGAAATTTTTTCATTACCCTGTATAGTTATATTTCCGACGAGGTATTTTTTGCCCTCTTGGATTTTAATAGTAATATATAAAAACGGCCTCTTGGGGTCGGTCTTAATTTCATAATCCACTGCCGCATCGGTGTAACCTCCTCTATGATAGAATGATCTTACGCGTTCGATGTCCTCTAATAACATCTCATCTTTTAACACGCCCGGATTAAAAAACCAGGCCCGCTTGGTTTTCATCAATTTTAAAATACGCTTGGCAGAATAGCTTTTGTTACCCTGAACAAGGATATTCTTAATCCTTATTCTTTTGCCTTCCACCACAGTAAATTCTACCTTCGCCTTACCTGTATCTTTATTGATATCTACCTTATAATCAACCTGCGTCTGGCTATAGCCTATCTTCTCATATAGTTTCTTAATCGTCTTGATATCCTCAACCAGGCTAGGATAATCCAGATATTGGCCCTCTTTGGATTTTAAGGATTCTTTGATTTTTTCTTCTCCCATGGTCAGGCGTAGTATCCCGGAAAAAGTAATCTTCTCAATTGCAGGTCTTTCCACAACAGTGATAATTACCTTGATTCCGCCCTTATAAGGTTCGGTATCAATCTTTATATCGCTGAAAAAACCTAAAAGATAAAGGCGTTTTAAATCATCGCTAATAATGTTTTCCTGGTAGGGTGAGCCCACCCTGGTTTTCATCTTAGAGATGATGGTATTGGTACTTATGTTTTTATTGCCTCTTAAGTCTATGGCAGTAACTAATTTGGCTTGGGGTTGTTCTGGAGAAACGGCTGTCTCTCCTCCTAAAGGAGGCTGGTCTTGAGCAAATGAGAAAAGACTAATGCTTAAGATAAAAATAAATCCAAAAACTATGACTTTGCTTCTTTGCATTATTTATATTATATTAAAATTATCTATCTAATCAATAGATTTATTATTCCTCTACGCGCGCGATATTTTCGAATCTGGTATATTCTTTAATAAAAGCTAATTTTATGGAGCCTACAGGGCCATTGCGCTGCTTGGCAATGATAACTTCTGCTACGCCTTCATTATCAGGAGCAGGATTATAATAATCTTCCCTTAATATCAGGACAACCACATCCGCATCCTGCTCTATCGCTCCGGATTCTCTTAAGTCAGAAAGTTGCGGCCGGTGGTCTGTGCGTGCTTCTACAGCACGGGATAACTGGCTTATCGCTACAATAGGAACGCTTAATTCGCGTGCCAATGCCTTTATGGAACGTGAGATATTGGAAATCTCCTGTTGCCTATTCTCAGCATTACCTGAACCACGCATTAACTGTAAATAATCTAAGATAATTAGCCGTATATCTTGATGCGCCTTAAGCCGACGCGCTTTAGCACGCAGTTCCATTACGGAAATGGCAGGTGTATCATCTATAAATATAGGGGCTTCAGAGAGTTTGCCTGCTGCGGCAGTAAGACGGGGCCAGTCAGAAGAAGCAAGATAGCCTGTCCTTACTTTATGCGCATCGACCTTGGCGTGGGCGCAGAGCATCCTCTGGACCAACTGTTCTTTAGACATCTCCAAGCTAAAAAATGCGATGGGCATCTTCTCTACCACCCCTGCATATTCGGCAATACCTAAGGCAAGGGCGCTTTTACCCATAGAAGGCCTTCCGGCAATCACAATTAAATCCGAGGCTTGAAGTCCAGAGGTCTTACTGTCAAAATCTATAAACCCCGTCGGTATCCCTGTAACGTGAGCCTTCTTCTGATAAAGCCTATCTATGGTTTCAATGCTATCCTTTATAATTTCTTTAAGATGCAGATAAGTACCCTGGGGTCTCCTATTAGTTACCTCGAATATAAACCTCTCTGCGCTATCCACTACCTCATCTACATTGCCTTCACTTTCATAACACAGGGAAACGATTTTTGTCGCATTGGTGATCAGGGTCCTTAATATGCTTTTTTCTTTTACGATACTCACATAATGGCTGATATTAGCAGCAGTAGGGACAGAATTGACCAGGGCAGTTAAGAAACTCACTCCGCCTACCTCATCGAGGATGTTATTTCTTTTTAACTCATCAGTCAGGGTAATCAGGTCAACTGCCCTATTAGCACTGTAGAGATCAACCATGGCTTGAAATATTTTCTTATGGCTATCTTTGTAAAAGGAATCCGGGTCTAATGTCTCTATAGCCACAGAGAGAGCATCTTCATCCATCAGCATGGAACCCAATACTGCCATCTCAGCTTCGAGATTTTGCGGTGGAAGTTTTTCTAAGATTGTATCTGCCATAATTTTATTTCTTAACCACCCAGACTTTTATCTTTGCCAAAACTTCTGGATGTAAATTTATAGATACCTCGTATATCCCTAAAGACTTCAGGGGTTCATCCAAGATAATGGAATTTTTATCAATATTGAAACCTTCTTCTTTTAAGGCATTGGCTAAATCCAGGGAAGTTATACCAGCGTAGAGCTTGTCTTCTTCATGGGTCAGAACAGGTATGGTTAAGGATAATCTCTCTAATTGTCCCTTAAGCTCCTCGGCCTCTTTCTTAATCTTATCTAACTGTAAAAGTTTTCTAAGTTTTTCCTGCTCTAATTTTTTCAGGTTTGTAGGAGTCAAGGGCACAGCGAGACCATTAGGGATAAGAAAATTACGGGCAAATCCATCTTTTACCTTGACGATACTACCTGTTTTACCAACCCTGTCTATATCTTGATTTAATATAACTTCCATCGTTCGCTTCGCTCACACACGAATTCGCACTAATCACACACAAATTTCCACAAATTATTCGTGTTTATTCGTGTGTAATTCGTGACTATTCGTGTTTATATACGCGTATAAGGCAAGAGCGAGATGAACCTGGCTTTCTTAATGGCCTCTGTAATTCTCCTTTGGTGTTTAGCGCAATTTCCAGAAATGCGCGTAGAAAGAATTTTACCCCTCTCTTTAATAAATGCCTCCAGTCTTTTTGCCTCTTTATAATCTATGGTCTTAACTTTATCTACACACAACCGGCAAAATCTTTTTCTGGCAAGCGTTAGAACGTCTCGCTTTTTAATAATTCTCTTGGTCTTAACTGGCATTGGATTTATCCTCGCTTTCTTCTAACCAGGTTGCCTCAGTGGATGGCTCTGATAATTGTCCTTCAGGTGATTCAGATAATTCTTTAGCCGGTGCCTTTCCCAGAAACTGGACACGGTCTGCCCTTACTTCCAGGACAGAACGTTTCTGTCCAGAACTATCTTCCCACGAACGCGACTGCAGTCTACCCTCAATCATCACCGGGCTACCTTTATGTAAATATTGGTTGGAGGTTTCTGCCTGTTTATTCCAGACCACTACTGTAACAAAACAAGTCTCTTCTTTTAACTCTTGAGTTTTGTCCCTGAATCTGGTGTTGACAGCCAGCCTTAAATTAACCACTGCTGTGCCTTGTGGTGTATAGCGCAATTCCGGGTCTTTGGTCAAGTTGCCGATAAGTATCACCTTATTAAAATTAGCCATTACCTCGCTCCTTTCAGTCGCTCGGAGTTTACAGTAACCAGTTCACAGTAAAAGATATTTAACTATCATCTTTTATTTTTGGCTTTGTTTTTACTGTAAACTGTACACTGTAAACTGTTAACTTTCTATTCTATCTTTGTAATTAGGACCCTCAAGATATTCTCATTTAATTTATAGGTATGATTTATATTTACTATGCTGGTCGGTAGAGCACTAAAATTTAGTAGATAATATATCCCCTCGCGATACTTTTTAATAGTAAAATATAATTTTCTTTTTTCTGACCAGATAGAGCCCCCTGATACCTTACCATTATTTTTAACCACCGCATCGCTAATCTGGTCGAATAAAACCTTCTTCTCATCTTCAGATAAATCAGGTTTAATGATAAACATTGCTTCGTATTTTTTCATTTACTTACTCCGTCGGTTAACCCCGCCCTTTCTTACTACAAAGAGACGCTACGCAGTAGAAAGGGCGGGGTTAAAAATATTCATACTTTCTGTTATGCCCTTAGTAACCCAAACCCTCAAGCAGTCACAGGCCTTTTCTATTATCTCTTTGATTTCTTCTTTTTCTTTCCTGGTAAAAGACGATAACACATAATCAACGGCATCTATATTCTTATTTAAGGGTCTACCTATGCCGATGCGTAACCTACAAAATTCCTGACTTCCTAAAGAATCTATTATAGATTCAAGGCCGCGGTGCCCACCAGCTGAACCGGATGATTTTATCTTCATTCTACCGACTCCTAAATCTAAATCATCACAGACTACCAGTAAATTCTCTAAACCCCGCTCCTCTCGTGCAAGGGGCTGTGGTAAATCTATTTTATATTTTTTGAGCAATGCGCTTACCGCAATGCCCGATAAATTCATAAAGGTAAGTGGCAGTGCCAGTATCAAGTTCTGGCCTTCAATCCGACCCTTACCGCTTAAGGAAAAAGTATGGTTATCTTTTTTAAGAGGGATTTTATAAATTCTACTTAGGGTTCTGATTAGAGAAAAACCGATGTTGTGTCTGGAATCTATATAAATCCTTCCTGGGTTGCCTAATCCGACGATTAATTTCATCACTAAAGTTACTATCGGTTACTATGGGTTACTAATACAAATTTAGCTACCCTGTTGGTT
>JAGUYA010000147.1 GCA_020061545.1 Candidatus Omnitrophota bacterium | reverse complement strand
TTTTGCGGGGCGAGGATTTGAACCTCGGACCTTTAGGTTATGCTTACTACTACAGTTTTCACTGCCCCCGACGTAACGTCGGGGTTTGTAGTCTGGATTATACCTTAATCCCAAAAATTCGGGATTTCTGCCATCTAATCTCTACACATTCCCGCCATAAATCTTGGCAGATTAGCTCGGTATTACCTTGGACATACATCCGAGGGTTTTACCGAATTTGACAGATTATCCTTCAATCGTTTCCGACTGAGGAGCCCAAACACTTGAGCCTAACGAGCTACCAGACTGCTCCACCCCGCTAAATCTCTTTGTAAAGAACAGTTATTATTCTATCTACACTATAACGCAAGTAACACTATAATGCAATAACTATTGTTTCTGCGGAATTATCTTGATAGGGATTTCGCCCTTGCGCACTACGCCCATCTTTTCTCTGGCAATCTTCTCCTGATAAATAGGGTCGCTTTCTATGCGCTTAAGTTCTTGTTGCAAAAGCGTATTTTCTATGTTTAAGTGTTTGATCTTTATCTCTAAATCGCGGTTCCTATCCCTTAATTCCTGCAGTTTGGTGTAACCAGGCAAAAATATAATTAATAAAAAAAATATAACCCCCAGAAACCAAAATGCCTTCTTAAGTATCATCTCTTCCAGAGGCAGCCTGCATAAACTGCTTTAGAACCCAGCTCCTCTTCAATTCTTAAGAGTTCATTGTATTTACAAATCCTGTCTGTGCGGGATACCGAACCTGTCTTAATCTGACCGCATCCACAAGCTACTACTAAGTGCGCAATAGTTGTATCTTCGGTCTCTCCTGAACGGTGAGAAATAATTGCTTTATATTTATTTTTCTTGGCCATACCAAGGACCTGGAGGGTCTCTGAAAGCGAACCAATCTGGTTTACCTTAACCAAAATTGCATTACCTAAATTTTCCGCAATACCTTTTTGAAAAATTTTAGGGTTAGTCACAAATATATCATCACCTACTAATTGTAATTTACTACCTAACTTTTTAGTCATCTCCTGCCAGCCTATCCAATCATGTTCAGAAAGGCCATCTTCTATAGATACAACGGGATATTTACTCCTCCAATTTTCGTATATATTAATTAAATCGGAGGGAGTCTTTTTAGAATCTTCAAATTGATAAAATCCGCGTGTATCCGCGTCTAATCCGTGTATATCCGCGTTTTTATAAAAAGAGCTGGCAGCGCAATCTAATGCCAGACAAATATCGCGACCTGCTTTATATCCTGCTTTTTCGATTGCTTCTAATATCAAACGCAGGGCCTCTTCGTTGGAATTAAGGTTGGGTGCAAATCCGCCCTCATCACCTACACCAGTGGAGAGTCCTTTAGATTTTAAAAGGGATTTTAGGTTATGGAATACTTCCGTAGCATATCTCAAGGCTTCCTTAAAAGCAGGCGCCCCAATAGGCATAATCATAAATTCCTGGATATCCAGATTATTGTCTGCGTGCAGTCCGCCATTTAATATGTTCATTAAAGGTACAGGCAAGGTCTCTGCGGTGTTGCCACCAAGATATTTATATAATGGCTCTTTCTTAGCTAGGGCTGCTACCTTTGCCACAGCCAAAGATACACCCAGAATTGCATTCGCACCCAATTTAGATTTATTTTCCGTACCATCTAAATCTATAAGCAGTTTATCTATCTTTTGAAAATCAGGGGTTAAGCCCTTTATTTTGGGGGCAATTATGGTATTGATATTATTTACTGCCTTAAGTACACCTTTACCTAAATATCTCATTTTATCGCCATCTCTTAATTCCAGCGCCTCGTTTTCTCCTGTTGAGGCACCCGAAGGCACAGCAGCGCGGGCTAAGATACCGGAATCCAAGATTATATCCACTTCTACTGTAGGATTACCCCGCGAATCCAAAATTTCTCTGGCAAAAACTTTTTTGATCTTGGCCATAACTTAATTCTCCTTGAAGAGTAAGAAAGATTTTATCACGAATAAGCATTAAGTCAACAAAAAACAATATAGAAAAAACAATATAGATAACATCTTTAGCGGGTCCTGTTCCCACCTCTGGCGGAACCACCCGCTAAATAAATTTTGTGGAGGGTTTGCGAGCGTGCATAAGAAATTTTTTGGCAGATGTCTGCAAAGAATTACGACGAGCGGAGGGTGAGATACTACGATAAAGGCTATCCTAAAGCAGAGGAGTAAACCGAAGCAGACGGCAAAAAATTTCAGCACGCGAACAAATCCCACAGCAAAATACAATCTTCAGCGTTTGAGAACGAACCCCTGAATTTTAGATATAGATTGACACAGGTATGAAATTATGGTATTTTAGTCTGCGGTGATAATTATGAATTGGCGAAGAATTAAGTTATTCTTTAAGTTCCACTGGATCGGTATTAGCGTAGCCGTCTTCTCGATTGCTATCGGCATCTCCCTCATCATATTCCTACGCAATGCTATTATGGCCTGGCAGACTTCTGAATCCTATTTTAAAAAAGCTGCCCTTGCCCAATATGGTGTATTTTTCTATATTCTTCTGATTCTTCATCTAATCAGTTTACCTCTTAGCGGCGCACTCTGGATATGGCTAATGAGAGGTGGACAGTTTAAATTTACAAGACTGCATAAAAAGGCAGTAAGCGCAGACGATATCCGTATACGCTGGAATGATGTGATTGGCATGGAAGAATCAAAAGAAGAAGCCATGGAAGTAATGCGCCTCCTCACAGACCGCGCACACCTGCAGCGCATCGGAGGAAAAATCTTAAGGGGCATCTTGATGATCGGGCCGCCGGGTTGTGGCAAGACATATCTGGCTAAGGCCATTGCCACCGAAGCAAATCTGCCGTTTTTGGCGATGTCAGGCTCGGAATTCATTGAAATGTTCGTAGGCGTAGGGGCTAGCCGTATCCGCAAACTCTTTAAAGAGGCGCGCCAATTAGCCTATGTGGAGGGCGGTTGTATTATCTTTATTGATGAATTAGACGCTGTGGGTGCGCAACGCACTACAGATAGAGGTTTTGGCGGACAGACAGAATCTAACACCACCTTAAACCAGCTCCTCATAGAAATGGATGGCCTTAAAGAGAAGGATTATAA
>JAGUYA010000067.1 GCA_020061545.1 Candidatus Omnitrophota bacterium | reverse complement strand
ATTATTTCTATTACTAATCAAAAGGGCGGTTGCGGTAAAACCACGACAGCTATAAATTTAGCAGCATCTTTAGCCAGTAATAACAGAAAAATTTTGCTTATAGATTTAGACCCGCAGGCGCACGCAACCTTAGGTTTAAATATTAAAGCCGACTTAACTATCTACAATGTTCTTTCTAAGCTAACCAATAAAAACGCAAGGTTAGAAGACATCATCCGGAGTGTAGGAAAAAATTTTGACCTTGCGCCTTCAGGCATTATCCTAAGTACCTTGGAACAGGAATTGGCAGGGGAGATCGGCAGGGAATCGCGGCTCTGGGAGACAGTAAATAATTTTAAAAATGATTATGATTATATCTTAATTGACTGCCCACCTAATCTGGGGATTTTAACCATCAATGCTATCCGCTCGACTAATGAGATCATTATACCTGTAGAAGCGAGTAGATTTTCTCTGGAGGGATTAAGTCAACTTATCGATATCATAAATTTGGTTAAGGAACGGCTTAATCATAGGGTTGAGTATCAGATTTTAGTCACTAATTTTGACTCACGCCTGAGGCATTCTTTTAAGATGCTGGATAAGATAAAATCCACTTTTAAGGATAGGCTATTTAGCAATATTATTCACGTAAATGTAAAACTTAAAGAAGCACAGAATGAAGGCACACACATTTTAAATTATGATAAATACTGCCGGGGAACAAAAGATTATTTTAGTCTCTCACGGGAAATTATTACGCAAGAAAATGTACCTGTGCAGGTGCAAAGCACAAAAGAAAGGATGGGGGAGATTTTAAAAGAAGAAATTCCTAAGTTCACCGAGATAGTTTTTTCCGTATTTGCTCCTGAGGCAGGAGAGGTCTACGTTGCCGGTGACTTTAATGACTGGAAAGCAGATGAGAATAGCCGTATGGTAAATCATAATGGCACCTGGAGTAGAAAAATGTACCTTAATTCAGGCCGCTACCATTATCGTTTTGTTATTGATGGCAAATGGATGGAAGACTTCAATAACCCCGCCAGGGAAACGAATCCTTACGGCGAGTTAAATTCTCTGCTGGAGATAAAATCTTGGTAAACAATGGAGACACTTGAGGCGTTAAAAAAACGCCGCAGTAGCAGAACTTTTAATGCCAAGTTAGTATCGCGTAAGTTAGTAGAAGAACTCGTTGATTGTGCAAGACTTGCGCCTACTGCCAGAAATGTTCAACCCTGGGAATTTGTCGTAGTGACGAAGAAAGAAACCCTCACAGAGTTAGGTTCTTTAGCTGACAATGGAAGTTTTATTAGAGACAGTAATTGTTGTATAGCCGTGTTTTCAAAAGACACAAAATATTATTTAGAGGATGGCTGTGCGGCAACCGAAAATATTTTAATCGCTGCATCCAATTTAGGCTTAAGCAGTTGTTGGGTGGCGGGAGATAAAAAACCCTATTGCGATAAAGTTAAAGAATTATTAGGCGTATCTTTTGATTTTAAATTAGTCAGCCTCATCCCGTTAGGTTATTCTGACGCAAAACCCTCTTTACCTGCCAAAAGGTCATTAAAAGAGGTTTTGCATTGGGAGAGGTATAGATAGAAGGGGGTGTAAAAATGGCAAAAGGGGAAAAAAAGAAAGTAGCGCCGAAGAAGAAAACAATAAAAAAGAGAACGGTAAAGAAAAGAATTATTAAAAAGAAGGTATCCAAGAAAAAACCTACTCTTAAAGCAAAGCCGACCAGGAAAATAAAAGAAAATATCGTCGGTGAAGTGACGCACTATTTTCCTAAAGTAAGGGCAGCAGTAATAAAGTTAAAGGCGCCCCTGGTAACAGGAGACGCGGTGAAGATTAAGGGTCATACTACAGATTTTCAACAGAACATCACCTCTATGCAGATTGACCATGTTCCCATAAATCAGGCTAAAAAGGGCCAAGAGATTGGTCTTTTAGTTGATTCCCGGGTCAGGCAACACGATATCGTTTATAAGGTATAATTAAGGAGGGGGGAAGATGAGACTTGCAGAAATTGAAAAAAAGGCTAGGGCAGTGGGAATAAAAGATACGTGGAAATATTCCAAAAAAGACCTGATTAAGACCATCCAACGCAAAGAAGGTAATTTTGATTGTTTTGGCAGCGCTACTAATTATTGCGACCAATCGGCTTGTTACTGGAGGGGTGATTGTTTAAAATAATAAAAGACAAAGGCTAAAACTTATGGGGAAATACAGGTGTCAAATCTGTGACAGAGAGATCGATGATTTTGCTAGCCTCGCCCACATAAAGGCAGAAGAATATATTATTGATTTGATCCGGCGCGACCATCCTGAATGGAAAGAAGACGATAAGACCTGTCATAAATGCGTGGAATACTATCGTAAGCTGGTAAGAGAGACTGAGATTTAAAAAAACCTCTAGAATTACCAACCTTTAACAGGCATCCTTCCACAGGCTATTTATAATCGAGTATGCAAAAAATAGCGCTCATTCTGACTGGCGGTAAAGGCACGCGCTTGTGGCCTTTATCCAGAGAAAACTATCCTAAACAATTCATAGAATTTAAAGAAGGGTTATCGCTATTTCAACTGACCATAAAAAGGCTTTTACCCATCTTTTCTACCAACGATATCTTTATTATTTCTCAGGAGAACTATAAATTTACAATTTATAATCAAATCGAACTATTGCCGGGATTAAAGAATAATCTGAAGAATCCCCTGAAGAAAAATGTTATTTTCGAACCAATAGGAAAGAGCACGCTTCCTGCGGTATTGCTGGCAATCAAACAGCTTGAGGTAATAAGAAATTTAAAAAATAATGATTTGTTATATGTATTTCCTTCTGACCATATTATTGAACCCATATCCAAATTTAAAAGTTCTCTAAAGAATGCAGGAGAGTTGGCGAGAAAAGATAAGATTGTAGTTTTTGGCGTAACCTTGGGTTTTCCTCAGAAAGGTTATGGATATATTATGGCGAAGAAACCCTATTTTCCCTCGGGATTTCTGGTAGAGAGATTTGTGGAAAAGCCGTCGTTTCAAGAGGCCAGAACATTACTGGATAAAGGCGCTTTCTGTAATGCCGGCATTTTTTGTTTTAGTAAAAAAGTGTTTTTGGAGGAATTGAGTGTATTACGGCCTGATATTTTCAAATACTATACCTTTGGTTTTAAGGATTTTTTGAAAAAATTTAAAAATATCCCACCGATTTCCATAGATTATGGAATAATGCAGCAGACTAAAAAAGCCGCGCTGGTAAATTTTAGGCTTAAATGGACAGACTTGGGCAGCTGGGATAGTTTTTTGCAATTTTATACTCTTGGACAGGATAATTTTAAGATTGGCAAAGCAGAATTTGTAGAAAGTAAGGGTTGCTTTGCCTATTCTAAAAACAGGCTTCTTTGTCTTGTGGGTCTTCGGGATGTGCTGGCTATAGATTCGCCAGACGCGTTGCTACTGGTAAAAAAAGGTTATTCAGACAAGGTAAGACAGCTGGTATCCTTGATCAATAAAAAAGGTTATTTACAGAGCAAGGACAGCTCCACCATATATCGGCCCTGGGGGTATTATACTGTGTTACATGAAGAGAAAGGTTATAAGGTCAAAGAGATCGGGATTTATCCTAAAAAATCCATCTCTTTACAAAAACATAAATATAGAAGTGAACACTGGAATGTGGTTAGGGGGGAGGCGCACGTTTTTATGGATGGCCGGAAAGTAAAGGTGCGCAAAAACGAAGGTATATTTGTGCCCAGGAATACCAAACACCAGGTTTCTAATGCCACAAATAAAATAGTGAAGATTATTGAGGTTCAGATAGGCAGTTACCTGGGTGAAGATGATATCCGCAGGTTCTCCGATTACGCATAGGTTTTATTTTTTTATGGCTATTTATGGTTACTTACCCATAATAAATAGGGCGTTAAAAGTAGGTAAAAGTAAGTAAACCCCATTAGACGGGAGAGATAAAATTGAAAAGGCGGGGAAGGCCTAAGAAATATAGAATAGTCCGAATTGACCCCAAGATAAGCCAGTTCAGCCCCAGAGGCAGGCCAGGTAGACCAGATGAAGTAGACCTGACCATGGATGAGTTTGAGGCAGTGCGCCTGACTGACTATATGGGTTTAGAGCAAAAGGAAGCAGCCAAATCTATGCATATTTCCCAGCAGACCTTCAGCCGGGTCCTAAAAAGAGCCCGCAGGGCCGTGGCCAATGGTTTGGTAGGGGGTAAAATTATTAAGATTCAGGGAGGCCACTACGTAATTAGCTCTAAGAGAGATGATGGTTAGACTGAGTAGTTTAACAAGAGATAAGTTAATTGAGTTGTATATAAATAATAAAGAATCTCTAGGAGATATAGCGAGGTCGCATAGTGTTTCAAGGATAGCGATTTATAAGAAACTTAAAAAGTATGGTATAAAGCAGCGTTCCAAATCGGAGGCTAGGATAGAAGCGCAAAAACAAGGCAAATTACCCCAGCAATTCTTTGATATAAATGAGAATTTCTTCAGTAGTTGGTCACCGGAAATGGCATATGTATTAGGATTAGTTATTACTGATGGGGGTATTTCAAATACTGGTCAAGTATCTCTTAGTATGAATGATAGAGAGCTACTTGAGAAAGTTAAAAAAGTTATGGGTTCCGCGCATAAAATAATTCCGTCCAAGCACCAGAAAGGGTTCTATTATTATCACTTTTCAAGAGAAAAATTGGTTAAGAATTTAGAGAAATTATGCGTTGTGCCAAGGAAAAGCCTAATAGTCAAGTTTCCCGAAGTCCCAGAAGCTTATTTACCGGATTTTATAAGGGGCATTTTTGATGGCGATGGGAGTGTCTTTTTCGATAAACGTCGGCCAAAATTTCCCTTACGGTCAAAATTTGTCAGTGGTTCCGAGGTTTTTATAGAGGGATTGCAAAGAGCCCTTGAAAATTTAGGTATGCCCAAAAGGACAATATATAAACAAAAGACCAAAAATGGATGGAGTTATATGTTTATATACGACCATAAAGATAGTGTAAAATTGTTCAATATCTTATATAAAAACACCCAAAATGGATTATTTTTAGACCGAAAATATAGGCGGTTTTTATGGGGGTTTAATACGTCTCTTGGAGGAGGTAATAAAGTTGGAGAGGGAATTAGAAGAGTGGTTTAATTTACATAAATTCCATTTTTATAGCGGTAGTTATGAGACAAAGGAATTGGCTAATTATTTAGGCGTTAGCACCAGAACAATACAGAGATGGGTCAAAGAAAAGACTAGCCCAACAAAAGAGCAATTAGCACAAATTAGAGAGTATTTGGTTTCAAAAAAGGCATCTTAAAAACTGTTTATTTTTTTCGACTAGATGTCGCACAAGTGCTTATAATAATTCTTATGTTAACTTAAGTATATGAAAATAACCCGATATAAGTGTTTATATGGCAATAAGTTACGATATTTTGGGATTTACCTGTGTATAAGCGGATTTTGTTTTACTTATTATTACTTATTTTTTTTGACTTTTACATTTAGAAACAATTAGAAACAAATGGTGAGTTTATTTGACAGGTGGAATTGGCTGGCGTATTCCTTGACTTTCTCGCGGAGTTGACGGCTATATTCCCGGTATCGGTTAGGATTAGTAGATTTATAGAGTAATAATCTCCAATTAGCATACCCCCCCCTGCTTAACCCCTTTTTCAGGCTATCTAAGACCCCCCAGCGAGGATTTAATCTATCTACGTATATTCGGTCCAAATTTAACCCTTCTATAGCCCTAAAAAGGGCTTCTAAATTGGCTCTGGTATCACAAAACTCCGGTAACAATGGTCCTAAAAACACCCAGGTCTTAATACCTCTTTCCTGGGCTTTTTTTAAGGTATTTATCCTCTCAGTTGACTCGGAGGCATAGGGTTCTAATACCTTTTGTAGGTTTCTGTCCAGGGTAGTAATGGTCATACCTAAACTAGGGGTTTTATAGGCCTCTAAGAGGTCGAAATCGCGCAAAATCAGGCTACTTTTAGTGAGTATGTCTACCTCAAGGCCTGCCTCTAAAAGTAGCTTAAGGCAGGTGCGGGAAAGCTTATATTTTGCCTCTAATGGCTGCCAGGCATCACCTACAGAGCTCATAAACACCTCTTTGGGAGGCCTAATTTTGCGCAGTTGTTTAGCCAGGGCTTCCGGGGCGTTTACCTTGACATCCACAAAATAACCCCAGTCCTCAGGCCTATCCTTAAACCTCTTCATATACCTGGCATAACAATATAGGCAGCGGTGACTACAACCTACATAACAATTGAGGGTAAAATCGGCTAGATCGGACTTATTCAGGAGGGTTTTACAGCTAATTTCGCGGACGGTGAGCATAAAAAGAAGGTCTCATGAAGACCTTTTATAATTCATTATATTCGTTTAGTATCTTACTTAAAAAGATGTCTCCTTCTAGTCTGTTTTTATTTCTAAGTTAAGAAATTCTTAAGAAAATTACTACAGTTATCTACTTTATCAGTAAAATCCGTATCTAAATAAAAAAATCTTTTTT
>JAGUYA010000065.1 GCA_020061545.1 Candidatus Omnitrophota bacterium | reverse complement strand
TGGTTTTAGAACAGGAGTGCCAAATCAATACTATGAGGGATAGATTAAAAGATAATCATGTAAAACGCCTGGAACAAGGGCAATGCAATGTCCTCTCAGGGGTAGTCTTTTTAGATACGATAAGCAACCTGGAAAAAATAGGCGACCATCTCACCAACGTGGCCCAGGCAGTAATAGAAGGCCTGCAATAGAGCGCTGATTAGCCAGGGCTAAATATCCTTGACCCTGCCCTTTTACTGTTATATAATTTTGCCATTAGTCAGAAGCACGCCGTCAACCTTTAATTTTTAGGTGTTACAATCTAGAATAAGATGAAAAATAAAATAGTTAATTGGATTAGAAAGCAACTAAAAGATTCAGGCGCAAGAGGTATTGTCATGGGTCTTTCGGGCGGGATTGATTCAGCTGTGGTAGCGGCTCTAGTAAGAGAAGCTATTGGCAAAGATAAGGTCTTGGCCCTGATTTTACCCTGCCATAGCCGAAAACAGGATTTAGAGGATGCAAAGTTAGTGGCTAAAAAATTGGGGATAAGAACCAAGATTGTGGATTTATCAAGAATATACGATAATCTTATAAAGATTCTACCTAAGGCAGATAAGTTGGCTTATGCAAATCTAAAACCGCGTTTAAGAATGCTGACTCTTTATTATTTTGCCAACAAACTTAATTATTTAGTCTGCGGCACAGGTAATAAATCAGAACTTATGGTGGGGTACTTCACAAAACACGGCGATGGAGCAACCGATATATTGCCCATCGGCGATTTATTAAAAAGGGACGTAAAGAAATTAGCCAGGCAGCTTAAGATACTGGCTCGTATAATTAACAAACCACCCACTGCTGGTCTTTGGCCAGGCCAGACTGACGAAGGCGAGATGGGTATAACTTACCTTGAATTAGACGATATATTAGAGCGCCTGGAAAATAAGAAAAAGCAGATACTTCCCAGGAAAAAGGTAGATAAAATAAAAGTCATGATTAAGCGGTCTGAGCATAAACGCCAAGGACCCAAAGTCTGCTATATTTAGGGACGGTTCTCAACTCAAAGCGAGAAGTGTCCCTTATGGGGACACTTCTAAGATTAGCTTGAGAACCGTCCCTCCGTAGAGGAGGAGGAAATGGATGAGATATTAGAGATATTAGAAAAAAACGGTCGCGCAGGCGCAGAAGATATTGCTAAGATGTTAAAAAAGAAACCTAAAGATATAAAAGAGGCAATAAAGAAATACGAAAAGGAAGGGGTAATCTTAAAGTATAAAGCAGTGATCAATAAAGACTTAATTAAGGATACAGATTCAAGTGTCCGCGCTTTGATAGAGGTAAACATTACGCCGCAGAAGGATGTGGGTTTTGATAAGGTTGCGGAGCGCATCTATTCGTTTCCTGAGGTTTCCAGTTGTTATCTTGTCTCCGGCACTTATGATTTATTATTGATTGTGGAAGGCAAGGACTTACATACTGTTTCGAGGTTCATCGCAGAGAAGCTTGCGCCTTTAGAGAATGTCAAAGGGACCATCACCCACTTTTTGTTAAAGAAATATAAAGAAGACGGAGTAATTTTAAAACATAAAGAAGAAAATAAAAGAATAGCTATATCGTATTAGTAGGTAGTAGATAGTAGGTAGGTGTTAGGGAATGTTAATATCTAAAAAAGTCGAGAAAATGCAGCCTTCGGGTATCCGGGCATTCTTTGATTTGGTGCTCGGGATGAAGGAGGTTATCTCTTTAGGTGTAGGAGAGCCGGATTTTGTTACCCCCTGGCAGATACGCGAGGCAGGGATATATTCTTTGGAGGAGGGTTTTACATCCTATACCTCTAATAAAGGACTTTATAAATTGAGATTAACTATCAGTCGTTATTTGAAAAATAGATATGGTTTAGAATATTGCCCTGACGAAGAAATCCTGATTACTGTGGGCGTGAGTGAAGGTTTTGATTTAAGTTTACGCACAATCATAAATCCGGGTGATAAAATTCTCATCCCCAGTCCGAGTTACGTTTCTTACGGACCGCTGACAGAATTAGCCGGCGGTATACCTATATATATAGATACCCAGGATGAAGGGTTTAAACTTACGCCTAAGGCATTAGAGAAATACATTGATAAGAAAACCAAAGCCTTAATTTTAAATTATCCCACCAATCCCACCGGAGTTTCCTATACTAAAAGAGAATTAGGGGGGATTAAGCAGGTTTTATTAAAACATAAGTTACTGTGCATATCTGATGAGATTTACGGAGACCTGACTTATGACTTTGAACATACTCCCTTTGCTACTCTTTCTGGCGCAAAGGAGAATACAATTTATCTTAATGGATTCTCCAAATCTTACGCCATGACTGGATGGCGGGTAGGTTTTGTCTGTGGACCAAAAGAAATAATTGCTGCCATGACTAAAATTCATCAGTATACCATAATGTGCGTTTCCATCACCAGTCAGATGGCAGCATGTGAAGCGTTACAGACAGGGAGAAAGTCAGTGGAGGAGATGAAACGCGAATATAAGAGACGCAGAGAATTTATCTGTGAAGGATTGAACAAACTGGACCTTGAATGCATAAAACCTGATGGCGCGTTTTATGTATTTGCCTCGATAAAAAAGACGGGTTTGGATTGTTTGAATTTTGCCCAGAAATTACTCAAGGAACAAAAAGTAGCAGTAGTTCCCGGCACTGCTTTTGGTCGGGAATTCAATGATTATATCCGGATATCCTATGCCTCAAGCCTGGATAATTTAAAAGAGGCGCTTCTAAGAATGGAGGATTTCTTAAAAAACAATAGAAGGAGATGACTAGATGAAACCTAAAACAAGATTAGAGGTAATGAGACTGGTCAAAGAATATAAGGTAAGATACATCAGGCTATGGTTTACTGATGTATTGGGATTTTTGAAAGGCTTCACTATAACTGTGGATGAATTACCACGCGCACTGGGAGATGGAATGGGTTTTGATGGTTCCTCTATTGAAGGGTTTGCGCGTATAGAGGAATCAGATATGATTGCCCGACCTGACCCGAGCACATTTGCCATATTGCCCTGGGAGTCCAAAGAACAACCCGTGGCACGGATGTTTTGTGATATCTATACGCCCCGCGGTATTCCTTTCGAGGCTGACCCACGATATGTGTTAAAAAAGAATCTTATTCGTGCCAAAAAAATGGGCTTTACTTATTATGTTGGTCCTGAACTAGAATATTTTTATTTTAATAACCCTAAAAATACCATTGTCTTGGATAGGGGTGGATATTTTGATTTAACACCTTTAGATGTGGCCCAGAGCGTAAGAAACGAGACTGTAAGCGCTTTAGAAGATTTAGGCATTGTGGTGGAATATAGCCACCACGAAGTAGCTTCTAGTCAGCATGAAATTGACTTAAGATACACCGATGCCCTATCCATGGCAGATAATGTGATGACTTATAGATTGGTAGCTAAGGAGATTGCTCAAGGTAAAGGTCTACACGCCTCATTTATGCCCAAGCCGGTCTATGGGATAAATGGTTCAGGTATGCATACACACCAGTCATTGTTTTCCGCCAGAGGCGGAAAAGGCGAGGCCAATGTCTTTTTTGAGAAAAAGGATAGTATTCACCTCTCTAAAATTGCTAAACAATTTATTGCGGGTTTACTCAAGCACGCACCTGAGATAACTTCGGTGACAAATCAGTGGGTGAATTCTTATAAACGCTTGGTGCCAGGATACGAAGCCCCGGTTTATATCTGCTGGGCACAGATGAACCGCTCTGCCTTGATCCGGGTTCCCATGTATAAGCCTGGTAAAGAAAAATCTACACGTATTGAATACCGTTCGCCTGACCCGGCCTGTAACCCATATCTTAC
>JAGUYA010000060.1 GCA_020061545.1 Candidatus Omnitrophota bacterium | reverse complement strand
GCAACTATTTCACTGCCAGAAGCTGAACCTTCATTGATTAATACCACCATAGGCAAATTGAGGATGGGATGAGCTGAAGCAGACACAAATTCTAAATTTTGCGAGCTTAGCCGCCCTTTCGTAGAAACAACCAGTTTGCCTTTTTCAATAAACTTCTCCGCTACTCTTACTGCTATATCCAATAGACCTCCCGGATTATTACGTAAATCCAATATCAATCCATTCATGCCTTCTTTAGATAGATTCTCAAGGGCCTTATTTATATCCGGGGGAGTATTTTCTCTAAATTCAATCAAACGGATATAACCAATGCTGTCTTCTAAGATTCTGGCTTCTTTTATATCCCTTATCTTAATAATATCGCGCACAATCTTAAATTCTAAAATCTTTTTTTCTGATTCCCGTAAAACAGTGATATTTACTGCCTCTCCCGGCTTACCTCTTAGTTTCTTTACCGCATCAGTAAGACTCATATCCCGCGTGATTTCATGATTAATCTTCACAATTCTATCATTGGCTTTTATGCCTGCCTTCCAGGCAGGTGTATCATCTATAGGTGTCACCACAGTTAATAACCCATCCTTTATGGTAATCTCTATACCCAGGCCACCAAATTTTCCTTCTGTGTCTACTTTCAGCTCATTATACGTATCGGGGTCCATAAATTGACTGTGGGGGTCTAATGCAGAGAGCATGCCTTTCAGTGCACCATAGATTAAATCCTGGGGTTTTGTCTCATCAACATAATCTGTCTGTATAATTGCCAACGTATCGGAAAAAAGTTGCACCTTTCGGTAAAGCTCATCTTTTTTCTTTTTATCCGTTGCTGAAGAAACAAAGGAATAAATCCCGAAAACTATCAATACTAAAATTAACGCTACGGAAATTCTCCTACGCATCTGTCAACCTCCTCTTCAGTATCTCCTGAACTATCTTAGGGTTTGCGCGGCCGCCGCTCTTACGCATCACCTGGCCTACCAGAAACATCAGGGCATTGCTCTTGCCTGTTTTATAATCATTAACCGAACTGGAATTTTCTTTTAAGACTTCTTCTACTACATTATTTAAACTATCCGCATCAGAAATCTGGATAAGGTTTTTCTCCTGAATTATTGCTACAGGCGATTTTTTGGTATCAACCATCTCGGTTAAGACTGATTTTGCAGTAAGGTGAGAAATCTGCTGGTTTTCTACAAAATTAACTAATTCTACTAAATCTTTTGTAGAAACTTTTAAATCAGTTAAATCGCAATTGCGACTATTCGCCTCTGAAAGCAATGGACCAATCAGCCAATTTACTATGGGCTTTTTATCTGTATGCGCATATGCCTTTATACAATCCTCGGCATAATCGGCATTTTTCTTAAGAAAAACGAGAATCTTGGCATCGTATTTTGATAAACCATAGTCCCTGACGAAACGCCACAACTTTTCTTGGGGCAACTCAGGAAGGGTTTTTCTTATTTCCTCAATCTTATCCTGATTAATGACAAAGGGTGGCAAATCTGGCTCGGGAAAATAACGGTAATCCTGCGCCTCTTCCTTTGTGCGCAGAGAAAAAGTTTTCAGAACTTTCGCATCCCACAATCTTGTCTCCTGGATAATGGGTTTGCCTTTATTTAATAATTCTATTTGGCGCTCTATTTCAAAACCCAAGGCCTCTTTCACTGCTTTAAAGGAATTCATATTCTTTACTTCTGTTTTTACGCCCAGCTCTTGAGTATCCTCTTTTCTTACCGAAACATTGGCATCGCAACGTAAAGACCCCTTTTCCATATCGCAATCAGAAACCTCCAGATACTCCACGATACTTTTTAGGCTGGTTAAATATTCGTAAGCCTCTTGCGGCGAATTTATCTGTGGTTCACTGACTATTTCAAGTAAGGGGATGCCGGTGCGGTTAAAATCTACCAGGCTTATGTCCTCCTTATGGATCAGTTTTCCCGCGTCTTCTTCTAAGTGCACCCGCCGTATACCTATGCGTTTGTTTTTGCCATTGCATTCTATATCTAAAAAACCATTCTTGGCAATAGGTAAATCGTATTGAGAAATCTGGTAATTTTTGGGTAAATCCGGATAAAAATAATTTTTCCGGTCAAATTTGCTATATTCTTGCACCTTGCAGTTTAAAGCCAGAGCAACCTTAACGGCGTAATCCAGAGCGATTTTATTTAAAACCGGTAATGACCCGGGAAACCCCAAACATACCGGACAAACCTGAGAATTGGGCTCTTGGCCAAATTCAGTAGAACAGCCACAAAATGCCTTGGTCTTCGTATTCAAATGTACGTGGACCTCTAATCCTATAATCGCTTCGTATACCATTTTCCCGTTTACCTGTTTGCCCGTTTGCCTGTTTGCCTGTTTAACAGGCTAACTGGCTAACGGGATAACAGGATAACTATAATTTTGGTTTCATATTATGCCAGGGAGTATTCTGTTCATAAGTATAAGCCACCCTGAAGAGCATCTCTTCGTGAAATGGCTTGGCTAAAATCTGTAATCCCACGGGTAGTCCTTTTTTCGTAAAACCAGCCGGTATAGATATGGCAGGTATGCCGGCTAAGTTTGC
>JAGUYA010000108.1 GCA_020061545.1 Candidatus Omnitrophota bacterium | reverse complement strand
TCATAATTAGCAGCTTACTCATGGTGGAAGACAGATTATCGTGTTTGCTGGTCTTTATATCCTGATTCTCACTAAAATACTCGGGTTTTTCTAGCTTACCGATATCGTGGTAATACGCTCCAATTCTAGCTAACAGCGCATTGGCTCCCACGCTAGCGCAGGCAGCTTCAGAGAGGTTACCCACAATTAAACTATGGTGGTAGGTGCCAGGCGCTTCCATAATCATGCGTTGTAAAAGCGGCTGATTAAAATCCGCTAATTCCAATAAACTAACATTGGTTACGCTTTTAAAAAGATATTCGAAGATGGGTAGAGTCCCGATCACAATTACCCCTGATACAATACCATTCAGCATAAACATTAAATAACCCAGGGGATAACTCATCCTAAAACTGTCAATAAAAAACAGGGAGACTATTTGCACCAAGCCAATAATGAAACCCGTGCGAATAATTACACTGCGCCGACGACTATTGCGGACAAGAATACCGGATAAGATACCGCTGATGAAAAATAATATTCCTAAATAATGATTGTGAGCAAAATAGGCAATGCTCACAGAAGAAGTAAGGGTAAGTAATAAAGATAGTCCTAATTCGTTAAAGAGTATTACGGATAACATAGGAATAGCAGAAAAAGGTATATAGAATGCTGGCCAGCCTTGTTTGAGAATAAAGTAGGTGGTCACAAAGATAATCACAAAGAATAAGGCCAGATAAAGAAGGTTATAATTGCGGGAGGTAGATTTAAGATAAAAAAATATGCAAACCAAAAATAAGGGTAGGATAAAGTTTACCTCTAAGACATAACTTAAGAAAAAAACTAATGCTATTCCCAGAGTAGCTTTAAGTCTATTTATTATGGCTGGTTTTATCATAGGCCTCAATAATCCTCTGCACCAATGCGTGTCTGACCACATCAAATCCCGTAAAATAAATAAATTTTATGCCCGTAATGTCTTTTAATATATCCCGGGCCTGAAGTAATCCTATAGGTTTACCGTCAGGTAGGTCGCTCTGCGTGATGTCACCGGTAATCACTGCCTTGGAATCAAAGCCCAGGCGCGTGAGAAACATCTTCATCTGCTCAGCAGTGCAGTTCTGGGCCTCATCCAAAATAATAAAGGCATCGTTTAAGGTCCTTCCGCGCATATAGGCTAAAGGAGCTACCTCAATAATCCCGGTCTCTAAATACTTTTCAATGCGCTCAGCATCCATCATATCATAAAGCGCATCATAGAGTGGCCTTAGATACGGTGATATCTTTTCATACATATCACCCGGTAAAAACCCCAAAGATTCTCCGGCCTCAATTGCCGGCCGGGTAAGAATGATTCTACGCACCTCCTGTTTCTTTAAAGCCTCCACTGCACAAGCCATAGCCAGATATGTTTTACCTGTACCAGCAGGACCAATGCCAAAGACAATATCGTATTTTTTCATGGCCTCTACATACTCACGCTGACCTTTGGTCTTTGGTCCTACCTGTTTACCACTAGAGGAAAAAGTAATATTTGCTTCTGGCATATTCAGAGAACCAGACTTTTTCCCTCTATTAAATTCTAATATCAGGGCCTGTAAATCTATCTTTCCTACTTGATTCTGTCCAGAACGTATTGCCGTTAAAAGATATTCAATCAGGTCACCAGCCTTCTTAATATTACTGGCTGTGCCGCTAATTTTTAGGTGCTCGCCGCGCAGAATCACTTTAACCTTCAGTTCCTTTTCTATGGTTTTAATATTTTCGTCGCGAAAGCCAAAAAGTGTCTGGGCTTCCTGGTGGGTCTGTAATTTGATTATTTTTTCCATTGAGTCTTATTTCAGATTTTCCTGGGGTTCTCTTAGCGGCTCAACCCCTCGACCTCGCTCGGGGCTGACCGGAACATCAATGACCTGTCCGGGATAAATCTTATTTGGTCCTTTTAGTGTCTCTTTATTTGCCTCGTAAATCTTATTCCATTTTTTGGTTGTCCCGTAAAACTTTTGGGAGATTTTCTGCAGCGTATCGCCTTTCTGCACGGTATATTTTTCTACATTGGGAACACTGGGTGCTGACTCTGCTGTTTCGGGAATGCTACTTTCCGTAATATAACCGCGGTTCCCCCAGACCTCCTTGTCTTCTTTTCTTTCTACTGTTGGTTCTTCCGCATATTTCTTTTCTTTAGGCATCCTCTCAAATCTGATGGGTGAATGTAGTTCTATCTCTATCATCTGAGTAGTGCGGGTAGCTTTTCTCTCTGTTACTTCACCAGCAGGTGCCTCGCCCTGCATATATCCGCGATTACCCATGGTCAAATCCTGGTCCACCCTCTCCTTGGTTAATGGATATGTTCTCACGACGCAACCAGATAATATGACAATAAAACATAGCCCGAATAAATAAAACAAAATTTCTTTCTTCATTTCTCCCTCCTTCTTTTTTAGGTTAAGGTTAAGATTAAGATTTAGATTAAGTTCTATCTCTCAATCTCAGCCTCAATCTCAATCTTTCTTCTTCCTCTTTACGGTTAAGTTTAGCTCTTTTAACTGTCGTGCATCTACTTCTGAAGGTGCATCTGTCAAGAGGCAAAAACCTGCACTCGTCTTCGGAAATGCGATCATTTCTCTGATGCTGGCCTCGCCGGCTAAAATCGCCAAGAGTCTATCCAGCCCTAAGGCAATACCGCCGTGAGGCGGCGCACCGTATTGAAAAGCCTCTAAAAGAAAACCAAAACGTTTG
>JAGUYA010000150.1 GCA_020061545.1 Candidatus Omnitrophota bacterium | reverse complement strand
TTTTTATGCAAGAAATCAATATATTTAAAAGGAAAATCCTCTCCGATGATGGCTATCAGATTCACATTGGTAAAGAGGCGCGCGACCATGGCAAAATGCGCAGCTGAACCGCCTAACATATGTCTTCTTCTTCCGAAAGGTGTCTTTACCGTATCCAAGGCTACTGTTCCTAAGACAATGATACTCATTTGACAAATAATAACGTAATTACAGCAATAATTATACAGTAATACCCGAAAGAGTATAATTTGGCTTTATCTAAGATTATTTTTAATACCTTAAGCGATAAAATTCCCGTTAATAGGCTAAATATAAAGCCAATGATAAGCGGCGTAAAGTCCATAAAGGCAAGACTAATATCCTTTGCCTCTAATATTGCGGCGCCGAAAACTGCTGGTATCGAAGCTATAAAGGCAAAGCGAAAAGAAGTTTGCCTATCCATCCCTCTAAACAAGAGCGTAGAGATAGTAATGCCAGAGCGGGAAATGCCGGGGATAATCGCCAAACCTTGCGTAAGACCTAAGAGAAAGGCATCTTTTATATTTAAGGCTGTTCTTTTTGTATGCGTAAATTTCCTGGTAAAAATTAGAATTATACCTGTGACAATTAATGCCATAGCAACCAGTCTTGGCGAATTGAATAATCTTTCAAAGAAATCTTTTCCTGATATATCGATAATTCCTGTAACCAATGTCACAATTATTATATACGATAATATTCTAAAATTGCGCAATAAATTTAATATATCCTTAAAGAAAAAAACAAGCAAAGCAAAACTTGTGCCTAAATGTAGAACTATAGATACCGCTATTCCTTGTTCAACGACACCCAGGACTTTTTGCAGGATGACCAGATGACCTGAACTACTTACCGGTAGAAATTCCGTTAAACCTTGAACTATGCCTAATATTATATATTTTAGCATGCAAGTTTCACCACCTCTTCTCTTAACCTTCTGGCAATAATTTCGTAATCGTCCAGCGTAGATTCGTCTTTTCTTTTTTCTAATAATTTTTTTGCCAGAAATGGACGACCAAAAATAATTTTTAAAGGATAGAAACGGGGTAGACGGCTGGTTCTTGGCCAGGATTGATGTGAACCTTTAATATATACAGGAACAACCGGAATATCTAACTCCTTAATTAAGATGCCCACGCCTTTTTTAAACTCTCTTGTGCTTTCATCTATAGAACGGTGTCCTTCAGGAAATATACAGACTATCTTTTTCTGGGAAATGACAGCAGATACTGCTTGCATAGCATCTGTCAGGTGTACATTTGGGTCTATAGGAATTAGCCGGGCTAATTTTATTGCCCATCTAATCAAAGGATGTTCAAAGATAGCACTGTAACCTAAAAAGTAGGAATTTAGCGCTAATTTTAAAGGAAGACCACAAAAAACTATAAATCCATCCAAATAACTGGCATGGTTTGGGCAAATTATAAAAGGACCTTTTTTGGGCAGGTGCTCCTTTCCCCTTGTCTTCAGAAGCCAGCATATTCTAAAAATAAATGAAAATAAATTCTTAAATAGCCAGGTAAATAGCAAATCCAAAAGACGTACTTCTATTCTAATCTTTTTAAGAATCTCTTCTTTTGGTGGTTCTCTTAGAATCTGACTCCAAGTGTCTTCTCGCGTTACTTTAGTTTCATAAATTTCTGGTTGCTTTGCCTTCTCAATTATCTCTGATATCTTCATTATCACATCTTTTACTGTTGATACAGTGTAAAGAACGTTATCTGGAATATTTACTGATAATAGCTCCTGGAGGCCTAAACCCAACTCTACCCTGCTCAAAGAATCAATTCCTAAATCTATCTCTAAATGACTATCCAAATATACGGGTTTTTTAAGTTGATTGTGAAGATAATGAATTATCTTTTTGGCAACATCTTTACTTAAAATCTTTAGGTCCTCTTCAGAAAAACCGGTCTCTTTAATATCATATCTTACTCTTTCCTTTAAATATTCTTCTCTGACTTGATACCTTTTTATCTTCTTTAAGGCCGTGCGAGGGAGTTCTTCTTTGGTAATCGTAAAGCCCATAATGTGTTTATAAGGAGGCAGGTTCTTACCCAAATTCTCCAGTTCCCAGCGAATCTTTCCGCGAATATTTGTCTCGTTTCTTTGCTGAAAATATTCTAAATTTGGCACGATTATAGCGTGGAGTGACTCTATCGGCCGGCCAAATTTTTTTTCCTGTCTAGCCAAAATACAAATTTCTTTTATATAAGGACTCTTGCTATAATGCCCTTCTAATTCTTCAGGATAAATATTTTTACCTGAACTTAAGACAATCACTTCCTTTTCCCTGCCCACAAGAAAAAGGTAACCTTCGGAATCTATATAACCTAAGTCTCCCGAATAAAACCACCTTTCCTTTATCACCTCTTGCGTCCACTCCGGATGTTTAAAATATCCCTGCATCACATTCGGTCCCGTAATGAGAACCTGGCCTATACCCTCTCTATCAGGAGAGAAAATTTTTATCTGGACATCGGGTATGGGCTTACCTACCGAACCCCATTTTATTTTTTGCGGCGGATTCAAAGTCACTACAGGCGAAGTCTCGGTGAGACCATAACCTTCGATTAGCTTAATTCCTAATATTTTAGATAAATCCCTCCCCACTTTTGGTTCAAGCCTGGCTCCGCCGCTAACCAGTAATCTTAAATTAGGCCACTTACGCCGCACCTTGATTCGCGTAAACAATAATGCCAAAGGAAAAAAGAGAAAAGGAATTTTCTTCACCCGCTCGAATATTGCCTTATGCAACATCGAGAAGAGCTGCGGCACGCCTACCAAGACAGTAATATTTGCCTCTTCTAGAATCTGATTTATCTCCTGGGATTTAAAACTCAAAGCATAAGTAACTGTTGCTCTTAAGAAAAGGGGGGTAATTAAAGTAACCATAAAGGCATAAGTGTGGAACAAAGGTAGGATGGAGATGGTATTATCCGCAGGAGAACAGATACCCAGTTCTGCTATGCTTTGAAAATTAGAGCAGATATTGGCATGACTTAATAAGACACCCTTGGGTTCAGCAGTTGTGCCTGAGGTATAAATCAGCGAGGCAATATCCTGTGGTAAAATCTGGGGCAGAAGATTTCTGTCTTCGCGAATATCTTTCAGGATAGAAATATCAACCACGTTCTCGTGCTCTGAAACAGGCATATCCAGAACCACAATTTTTATGGAGGTATCCTTTAGAGCCGGTTTAATTTTCTTAATAAAAATTCCATAAGAACAAAACGCAATCTTGGCTGCACTGTCAATAATTAGATTTTTTATTTCTTGCTGATTAAGTTGCGGGTCTAAAGGGACACAAGCCAGTCCTGCTTGAATGATACCCAGATAAATTATTGCCCATTCCGGACGGTTTTCTAAGATGAGGCTGGCGGTATCGCCTTTTTTAAAACCTTCTTTAATTAAAAAGGTGGCTAACTTTAGAGAGCGTTCCTCTAAATCCTTATAAGTAAGCCTCTGCCACTGGTTATCTCTTTTAATCTGTAAGGCTACTTTATCAGGAAATTCAGAAACCGCCTGACTAAATAATTCTGGGATAACCAGATTTTCTGCCATTTATTTTGCCATATCCTCTTTCTTATTCTTTACCCCGTTAGAAAACCTCTTTGTAACGGCACCCGCGTCCTTTCTAACGGGGTTTACTGATACCTCAGGGATACGTAAAAGAAAAATAAAACCTAAGAGAATAAACAAAATTAAACTCAAAAGCGTGATGCGATATCCCCATTCTCCAAAACGGGAAAAAAATAAAAGCATAACTCCCCAGAAAAGGGCACCTACGATAGCAGAAAGATAGCCAACGAGATTAAATAACCCGAATACCCCACCTATTTTTTCAGCAGGTACAATACTTACAGCCATGGCGCGCGAAACCACCCAGGTTGAACCCAAGGCTATCCCTAAGAGTGCGCCGATGAACCAATATAAATGCGCATTTCTGATAGATGTTCCCAGCCAAAAACAGACTCCCCAGAGAATAAATACTGCTACCAGAGCACGCTTATGGCCAAGATAATCGCTGATAAAACCCGAAAATAAACTACCTGCTAAAGCAAAAAGGGTTGAGAAAGTAATCAGATTAATTACTTCCGCCTCATTCAAACCAAAGGCTCGGGTAGCATATACTGACATAAAAAGAATTACCGTATTAACCGCACATAAACCAAAGAATGCGGATTTTAAAAAATCCGATAAACCGGGAAAATTATAAGTATCAAAAAGAGTTGTCCTTAATGTTTTAAAAAATCCCAGCACTCTATCCTTTTTTAAAAAAGAAAAGAACTCTAATTTTTTTAAGGGCGGTTTATCCTTGATAAAAATCAGACACGGCAAAGAAAAGATAAGAAATAAAAGACCGGTAGGCAAAAAAGTAGCCTGATAACCGCTTTTTAAAACGATAGGCTTAATAAGATATAATGCTAAAACAGCGCCGGTATAACCCATCATTTTCCCAAAACCAGAAACCAAACCTACTCTCTTGGAAGGCGTAATATTGACCATCAGGGCGTTATAAAAAACTATAGCTGTCTGACACCCATAATTTGCTATCATAAAAAATAATAATCCTAAAAATATATTTTTAGATATGCCCAAAACCATAGTAAAGATAATAGAGAGTAAAGTAAGGTATATTAAGAACGGTCTACGTCGTGTGCTTATATCAGAGATGGCGCCCAAAACAGGTGCAGAAATGGCGACAAAAAATGTGGAGATACCAAAAGCGACGCTATAGAGGATTTCGGGAGCTTGCCTTTCTAAAGTCAGCCAGCGCACAAAATAAAGCGATACCACATTCAAGGCAAAGAATTGATTAGCCAGGTCATATAAGGCCCAGGATAAGATTAAAAAGAAATTCTTTGTTTTTTCGGAGTTAAATCTCATTAATGTTTTCTTAAAAAATCCTCCATATCAAGAGGTAATGGTGCAATCAAAGGTATTACTTTTTTGGTTAAGGGGTGGATAAATTCTAATTTTTTAGCGTGTAAACACAAACGCTTTGCCTTAAGTTTGAAATCACGACGAAAGGCAAATTTTGTATCACCCAATAAAGGGTGCCCCATTTGCTTAAAGTGTATCCGGATTTGATTGGTTCTTCCGGTTAAAGGCATAATTTCTACAATGCTAAAACCCTTTCTTTTTTCCATAACTCTATATTTGGTAATAGCGATTTTACCTTCAAGGGGATTTCTTATTTCTCCTTCGCTATTAGAGAGCAAACCCTGCACAAAGGCAAGGTAGGTCTTTTTGATTTTCTTCTGCCCAAAGATCTCCATCATCTTTCTCTGCATAGACTTACCCTTGGCATAGATGATTAAACCTGAGGTCTCTCTATCCAGACGGTGACAGGGATAGAGACGGTAAGATAAACCCTTCTCTTTTAAATCTTCATTGAGAATACTAGTCAATGTACGTGATTCTTTTTTAGGTGTGGGTATAGTCAATAATCCCGGGGGCTTATTCAGCACCAATAACCATTCATCCTCATAAACCACCGGGATATTCACCCCGCTCTTCCTTCTCTATTTATGCCCCCGCTTTTCCTATATTTATTTGTTCTTATTTTGTTAGGAAGGGCGGGGTTCATTTTATATCAGCCGTGGCTGTCCATTTGCAAAAGCCGCAATCCGGATGAGGCAAAGGTATGGATTTCTTCAGCATGGATACGGCATCGCAAAATACCCTTTTTGCATGGTCGGGGTCAGTTTTTATTTCCGAAGGAACTGCTTCAAACTCAATGGCTCTCTCTGAAGCCACTGCTTTAGGAATATAATATATAAGGTAAGCTAATCTTCGGGTAGGGAATCCATTCTGCTCCAATAAAAATGTATAAACATCCATCTGAAACTGATGCGCCTTATGTGTGTTTTCGGGTTTCAAGCCGCGTGTTTTATGATCTAAGGCGGCATAAAAATGATTTCCTAAATCCAGACAGTCATCTAAATAACCACCTAAGGTTGCCTCAATCTTATTATCTATAAATTCTAACCAACCTTTTTTAGGAAGATTGCCTATCAACTTACCCGGGACTTTATTTTCCAAAAGAGGCGGAAGGATACCTTTAGCGCGATAGAGATTAAAATATTCTTTAATCACTCTATCTAAACCTGTAGTAATAGTAGCTACAGGGATACTGGGCCGTTTAATTCCTTTATTTACATAAAGCCAGAAACAACGCGGACACTCTAAAAAAAGATTAAGGCT
>JAGUYA010000176.1 GCA_020061545.1 Candidatus Omnitrophota bacterium | reverse complement strand
TTGGGATTTGGGATTTGGGATTTGGGATTTGCCTGCCTGGCAGTTTCTACAATAGTATACAGGCAGGCGGTGTCCCCACCAGATTTGCCGCGAGATACACCAATCCTGGATATTTTCCATCCAATTCAGATAGACTTTCATCCAACGTTTGGGATGAAATTTAATTTTTCCTTTCCTCACCACTTCCAATGCGGGTTTGGCTAAGGGTTTCATTTTTACAAACCACTGTTTAGATAAATACGGCTCAATGATGGTATGGCAGCGATAGCAATGCCCTGCGGATAATTGATGAGGTTTGACTTTCTCAAGCAATCCTTTTTCTTTTAAATCTTCTAAAATAACCTCTCTCGCCTTGAACCTATCCATATCCTTATAATCACCTGCATTTGCATTCAAGCGACCATCTGGATGCATAATATTAATGAATTCTAAATGATGTTTCTTTGCCAACACATAATCATTAGGATCATGCGCGGGCGTTACTTTCACCGCACCTGTGCCGAATTTCATATCTACCATACTATCCGCAATTATCTTTATTTCTCTATTGACTAAAGGTAAAATTACAATCTTGCCAATAAGGTTTTTATATCGTTTATCTTTTGGATTCACTGCTACAGCAGTATCTCCTAACATTGTTTCCGGCCGCGTTGTCGCTACCACAATATAGTTTACCGGTTTGCCGGTTTGCCGGTTTGCCGGTTTTAACTGGCTAACTGGCCAACTGGCTAACTGGCTAACATTCTTTAATGGGTACCTTAAATAATAAAGATTGCCCTGCAATTCATGATGCGGTGCCTCTTCATTAGAGAGCGCGGTCTGACAACGCGGACACCAGTTAATAATATAACTTCCTCGATAAATAAGGCCTAATTCAAAAAGCCTGACGAATGCCTCTATCACTGCTTGAGAATATTCCTCGTCCATGGTGAAACGTATCCTGGACCAGTCACAGGAAGCACCTAATTTTTTCAGTTGATGAATAATGGTTGAGCCGTATTGCTCTTTCCACTGCCAGACCTTTTCGATGAATTTTTCTCTTCCTAAATTCTGGCGTTTAAGCCCATCTTTCGCAATAGCTTTTTCTACCACATTCTGCATAGCAATCCCTGCGTGGTCAGTGCCAGGCATCCAGAGAGATTCTTCGCCTTTCATCCTATGATAGCGGATAAGAATATCTTGAATAGTATTATTCAGGGCATGGCCCATATGTAGAATACCTGTGACATTAGGTGGAGGGATAACTATACAGAAAGGTTTCTTGCCTGCCTGCCGGCCAGGGAGGGAAGGATTGGGGGTGGCGGCAAAAAGATGATGCTCTTCCCAAAATCTATACCACCTATCTTCTGTCTCTTTGGGATTGTAACGGCTGGGAATTTCATTCATCTTTAATTTAGGGACAACCGTCCCTACGGGTTATTGGAGGTTATCTTTTATTAGTTTGTACTCTACGCTGTCAACTAAGGCTTGCCAGCTTGCCTCAATGATATTCTTTGAAACTCCGATAGTACTCCAGTTATCTGTTTCATCCTGCGATTGGATAAGCACTCTTACCTTGGCAGCTGTCCCTGCTTTCTCATCCAATACGCGCACTTTAAAATCGGAAAGATGCATCCTGGATAAAGTAGGATAAAAATCTTTAAGTGCCTTACGTAACGCGTTATCTAAGGCATTTACCGGACCGTCGCCTTCTGCAGCAGTATGTTCTTTTATGCCTTTTACTTTTAATTTAATAACTGCCTCGGAAGTTATCTTTTTATCAGAGCGCTTTTCTACTACTACACGGAAGCCTTCTAAATCAAAAAATCTCTTGTATTTCTTCAGCGCCCTTTTCATCAGTAATTCAAAGGATGCCTCTGCTGCTTCAAAGTGATATCCTTGATGCTCTAAGTTCTGTAAGAGCTTTAAAATCTTCTTGGTCTTAGGGTCCTCTTTGCTTAAATCCAGCTCTAAGTCTTTGGCACGGATTAATACCCCGGTTTTACCTGCCAACTCCGAAACTAAAATCCTGCGCCGGTTTCCCACCAGTTGCGGCTCAATATGTTCGTATGTTTTGGGATTCTTCATCACTGCATTAATATGCACACCGCCTTTATGCGCAAAGGAAGAGGTACCTACATAGGGCTGGTCGTTTCTTTGCTTCATATTGCTTATTTCGCTGACAAAATGCGAAACGCGAGTGAGTTCTTTTAACTTGCTATCACTAATACAATCTACTCCCATTTTTAATTTAAGATTAGCGATAACAGGAATTAAATCCGTATTGCCGCAACGTTCCCCGTAACCGTTGATTGTCCCCTGCACCATATCAGCGCCTGCTTCAACCGCCGCCAGAGAATTTGCCACCGCTAAATCTGAATCATTATGGCAATGGATTCCTAACGAGACGCGGATTTTTGGCCGCACTTCCTTAACCATCTTCATCATACAAGAAGTAATGGTCCCGCCGTTTGTATCGCATAAAACCACGGCTTTAGCACCTGCTTCCTGTGCCGTAAGTAAACATTTTAAGCTATAATCTCTGTTCGTATTATAGGCATCAAAAAAATGTTCGGCATCATAAAATACAGTCAGACCTCGAGAGACAAGAAAACCGACGGTATCTTTAATCATATTCAGGTTTTCATCAAGGGTGGTCTTTAAAACATCTCGGATATGCAAATCCCAGGTTTTGCCGAAGATAGTGACCACCTTAGCCTGGGATTTAAGAATTGCCTTAAGATTATTATCTTTTGCTGCCTGGGTATTGGCCTTGCGCGTTGAGCCAAAGGCAACCAATTGGCTATTCTTAAGGCGAACCTTCGCCATCTTTAAATAAAACTCCATATCTTTAGGGTTAGAACCTGGCCAGCCGCCTTCAATATAATGTATACCTAAATTAGCTAATTCCTGGGCAATGCGGATTTTATCCATAACCGAATAAGATATACCTTCACCCTGTGCACCATCACGTAAAGTAGTATCGTATAATTTTACTTTAGACATTTTGACCTCACCTGTAGGGGCGGTTCTGAAGATAATCTTAAAGTGTCCCCAAAAAAGGGACACTTTTGCTTTGAGTTGAGAACCGTCCCTAAATATTTATTTGGCTAATCCAAATCTCCCATGTAGTGCCTTCACAGCAGTCTCGGAAAATTTCTTTTTTATAATACAGGATATGCTTATCTCGGACGTGGAAATCATCTCTATATTGATTTTATTATCAGCTAATGCGCTAAACATGGTCGCGGCTACGCCGGGATGGGACTTCATCCCCACTCCCACTACGGAAACCCTGGCTATATCCTCATCCTCTAAGACTTCTCCTGCCCGAATATTCTGGGCAACTTTTTTAGTAAACTTCAAAGCCTCGTGAACATCTGTTTTACTTACAGTAAAAGAGATATCAGTCTGACGGGTATGGCTGACATTCTGTACAATCATATCTACGTTTATTCCTTTACTGGCTAATTCCTTAAATATCCTTGCTGCCACCCCTGGCCGGTCAGGAACATTACAAATCGTAATCTTTGCCTCGTTTTTATTCAAGGTTACACCACTGACAACCACGTCTTCCATTCTCTTAACCTCCTTAATAATCATTGTGCCGGGATTATCCGAGAACGATGAACGCACATGTATGGGCACATCGAATTTTTTTGCCACCTCAATTGAACGGGCCTGCATTACTTGTGCGCCTAACGATGCCATCTCCAGCATCTCGTCATAAGTAATGGCTTTGATTTTTTTTGCCTTGGGTTCTATGCGCGGATCCGTAGTATAAATCCCTTCTACATCGGTGTATATCTCGCATGCCTCGGCCTTTAACTCTTTTGCCAAGGCCACAGCAGTCAAGTCAGAACCGCCCCTACCCAAAGTGGTGATATCCTGATTCAAGGTTACGCCCTGAAATCCGGCGACAATCACAATTTTACCCCGCCTTAATTCTTCTTTTATTTTATCGGTATTTATTTTTATAATCCTGGCGCGGGTATGGCTGGTATCCGTAATAATGCCCACCTGCGCTCCGGTAAACGATATGGCTTCAAACCCTAATTTATGGATAGCCATAGCCAGGAGTGCTACGGAAATCTGCTCTCCAGTGGATAAAAGCATGTCCATTTCGCGTTCCGATGGTTCAGGACTAATTTTGTTTGCCAACTCAATCAATTCATCTGTGGTGTCTCCTAATGCGGAAACAGCTACGACCAAATCATAACCTTTTTTTCTATAGTTGACTATCCTTTCGGCTACATTCTGTATGCGCTTTATATTAGCTACTGAAGATCCACCGAATTTCTGCACAATCAAACCTCTATGCATGTTAAATGAGCACATAACTT
>JAGUYA010000026.1 GCA_020061545.1 Candidatus Omnitrophota bacterium | reverse complement strand
TGGCGGGCCCGAAGGGATTTGAACCCTCGATCTTCAGATCGACAATCTGACGTGCTCAACCAGGCTGCACCACGGGCCCTGACAGTGAGGAGGTAAATTTTAACCTAAAATGAGTTAATCTACAACAGATATTCTGGTGGGCGATAGAGGACTTGAACCCCTGACCTTCTGCGTGTAAAGCAGACGCTCTAACCAACTGAGCCAATCGCCCAAATCTTAAACGTTCTAACCTCCGCCGGAGGCGGATCAGCCTTCGGCTGAAACTGAGCTAATCGCCCATGCACGAAATTATTATAGGTAAAACTTCAACCCACGTCAACTAATGACTTCTCACAATTTCCTTAACCCGCATAAGCCGCACCAGATTTCCGCGCTCAAATTCACTTAATTTGTCTTCAATAAAGCCAATGGTTTCCATTATAGAAGGTATTAAAAGATACTCTAAGGCGTTTACTCGGCGCCGGGTGCGTTCAATCTCGTAAGAAAGCATTTGACAAATTTTAAATACCTGGCTAAATCTAATCAGTTCAGGCATTAAGTCCTTTAATTTTAAAATTGCTGCATCTAATTCTGCAGTGGTTTCCTGAAAACTATAATTTAAAGTAACTGCGATTTTATTTATCTTCACCTCAGGCACCCTGACATTCATCATCTTCTGTTCTTTAAATTCTAAATCAAATTCAGTATTGACTAAATCCAGTGCCTTTAAAAAAATGTCTCTAGAAATCTTACCTTGAGAGATAATAAATAAAGGAATAATTTGCGAAAGCGCACTCCTCATCTTTAAACTTAATTCCTTGGCTTCTTTTATATAAATTAAAAATCTGGGTATCAGTTGCTTTAACTTATCCTCCAATAATTTATGGCCACGCTGCGCAAGCATGAGCCTACGCCGAAGGCGAATCAACTCCATTCTGTTAGGATTAACTCTTAGTTTCATGGCTTAGTCGCTATAATATGTTTCGATAAACTCGGGTCGGATACGTTTAAGTTCACTTGAAGGCAACATATTCAGGAGTTTCCATCCGATATCTAAGGTCTTGCGTATATCACGCATCTCGTATTCGCCCTGCCGGATAAACTCATCCTCAAATCTATCCGAAAACTTTAAATATATTTTATCCAAATCCGATAACGCTGCCTCACCTAAAATAATGGAAAGTTCTTTTGCCTCTTTACCTTTAGCGTAACAGGCAAAGAGTTGATTCAGAACATCAGCATGGTCTTCTCTGGTCTTGGTCTTACCAATACCTTTGTCTTTTAATCGGGAAAGGCTCGGTAGAACATCAATGGCAGGATATATGCCTTTCCGCTCTAATTCGCGCGAGATAATAATCTGGCCCTCACAATTTGAAGAAACCAATCCTGATTCAATTAAAAACTTATTTGTCTTAGGCACAGTTAAGTCATAAACAAAATCTGACTTAGGCTCTATTCTTCCAATCTTAGTTACCCTCTCTAAAATAAAGTTATCAGAACAAAGCCTTTCTAGCTCATTTATTTCTGATTCTTGTGCATTTCCTTTTAAATTTTTAATCCATTGACCTACCTTTTTCTTCGAAGCATTAAGTCTACCATTTTCAAACCCAGTCAAGAAACTTGTCTGTTTTTCAATATCTCTAGACAAAATATTATATTTCTGTCTTAATTTTTTTATTAAAAGGCGGGTCTTTAAGGGGGCGATTTCAATATCTGTGGGCCTATGAGTAATATGATTTAGGATATCCAGGCGTTTTCTTTTTAAGGGATGATAGACTTTTTTTCTTAAAATTTTTGCTAAATCTGTGGCATATTTTGCTCCAATAATTACCTCAAAAATTACTTTACCTTCTCCAAAAGCACCTTTTGATTGGATACAACGATATAACTTAGACGGAATACCCAATCGTTTAAGAAGCTGCTGGAGGCGTTTGGCAAAAATTTCCTTATGGGTCTTATACTTTATTCTCCTAAATTTTAAATCTATCGAACCGTCTCCATCTAAATATCCAGCCAAGAATTGAGCAATTAAATCTTCGGAAAGCCTGAAAATCGGCTTAAAATCTTCCTTTAAACCAAAGATCTCACATAGGCAAGTTAGTAATGTTGAGGTAGTCCGAATAACCCAACCACTCACCCTACTGTTAATTATTTGTTCAAGATGAATATTAGGAAATATCTCTCTTAGCTTATATTTATAGATTTTTATTAACCGTTTATTTATATTAGCAAAATCTACTCTTTTCTTATCAATTATGATTGCTCCATCAGAGGCAACTAATCCTAAAATATAAAATAAATCTTTTTCTTTCCAATTGATTTCTAATTTTAAACCATTACGTATACCAATTTTCTTTATCCAAGATGACGCTTCAGTATTCGAGATTCCCATTGTTTGAGTTATTTTTATAAACTCTTTTGCTTTTAAAAAACAAGAGGGATGAGAGATGCGAATATAAGCAAGATCTAATCTTTGGCATCCTTCTTTCGATGTCCCAAAGGTTTGTTTAAGTTTATCTCTAAGAAAAAACATTTTATCTTTAAGAATATGCACGCAAAAATCAAATTTTGTTCGACAGAGAAGCTCTAGAAGTGTAGGATGCCAAATTTGCTCTACCTTCAATTCTCTTGCCGAATATATCCGGTCATTTATTTTTATCTTAGAACTAGGCATCATCTTTGGTCCATCAAGGGTATCTACAAAAAGTCGATGGTCTTCTGTCACTAAGATTTTTGTACCCATGTTAGTCTCTAAGAGAACCATTCTCTCTGGAGCAGAAACTTTTTGAACTTTCGAAACCTCTGTTATCTTGGAAACAGTGTGATCCCAAGAAAGCAAAGATGTATCGGAAGTTTTACTTAATGAGAAAATATCTGCAAACTCTCCAATTCCCACTATAGTTCCATCTTTTAAGATTATCTCTGTAGAAGGATCCAGACAGATATACCCGGTTAAATCCGGAATAGGATGGGTTTTGTCATCTTCAGGCATGGTTAAAACTGGTAAAAGCGTAATTGAGCCAGGTTTATTTTTCAGTCTACCTGCGCGCTCATAGATGGTAGCTAAGTCAGTATAAAGATATCCTGGATAACCCCGACGACCGGGTATCTCTTTTCTGGCTGCAGAAATCTCTCGCAAAGCCTCAGCATAAAAGGTCATATC
>JAGUYA010000109.1 GCA_020061545.1 Candidatus Omnitrophota bacterium | reverse complement strand
TTTCTCCATTCTGCCTCACCTCCTTTTAGTGAGCGTCCGCCCACAAATTTTACACTAAACCAATGCCGGTACAAATTTTGCTAGTAAATACAAATCATTTTCACCAGCAATAACCTTATTTTTGCCCCTTTAGGAATTACAACAGAAACCCCCAAATTGTAGATGATTTCTTTTTCACCATAATATTCACTTTGTCTTTGTTAAAGAAAAGTATCCTAAAAACTGGGGTTTTCCCATAAACAAATAATTGAACCGTCCAAGGTATAGAGCATCTTTTTCTATGCATCTTAGCTGATCTCTGATTCTGTTAGAAATAAACGAATTTTCTATTTTATCATAATTTATTACTACCACCTTTAACAGATCTACTTCTTTGCAAATTCCCTCTTCCAGAAAAAAGTGTCCCCATATTTTATTTGTAAAAAGCAGATTATAGCCTAGCACCCTATCATTTTTAGTATAGAAAACTTTGCGATGCGAAAATTTCCTTAGACTCGGAAGCACGGTTAACATGTCAACAAGATATTCGCCGCAAAATTCATAAACATTAGGAGTTCTTGCATTTTTAAAAAATTTTGTGAGCTCGTAATTGTTCTTTGGAAGCTCCATAGTGGTTTACTTTATTAGATTAAAAGCGATTCGCACAATAACACGCATCCATACGACTTTTTGTCCGAACAGAAGCTTAACAGAAGCTTAATGCTTATACAATGGCGAATGGAAGCGAAGATGCAATATCCTGCAGAACTAGTAGCGAGAACTCAAACCCGAACCCATTCTTATACTCCAATTTCTATTATCTCTTTGCCCCACAATTCTTTAATTTTGTTAATTATCTCAACAATTTTTTTAGGGCAATCTCCGTAACAGCTAACAGAATGCACTTTTACATCGGCTAACTTATTCCGATAAAATGTTATAGATTGAACTTCCACCGTATATGTTGTTGCATCCATTAAGTTCTCGTCAAAATATTGCTCATTAAAAGACCAAAAATTATTTTGAATAATTAAATCAGACAGATCGCTAAATTGCTGTTTTGTTATCTCTTTTGAATCAACCTGTCTTTCAATACCTGCTTTTGGAGCTTTTACTTCATAATTTATAATGCCTTGGCTATTAACTGACAAAGTTGTGGTTGAAAATGGAGCAGATATTTTCAATTGCAGATTTTTAATAACTTTCTCTTCTTGTTGAGATTGTATAACTTCTAATAGTTTAACATTTCTTAGTCCGCATATATATTTCGGCTTTTTTCTTCCACCGCAATAGCGAACATAACCCTCTACGATTATCTCTTTATCTTTATATACCAAAGTATTAAATTCCCCAACATGAATCCCATAATTACCATCGCTGCTTACAAGAAAGCATCCTGCTCCAGAACCTTCATAATCCTCAGATACTCTTACGTCTATACACTGACCCCCAAAACCTTTAACTTTAACGTATTTACCTTCAGAAAAACCTGATTTTATTAATTCTTCAACAGAATATATCTTTTCTGATTGTTCTGCCTGTGGTATTGTTTGTTGTTCGGATGGTTGAATATTCCTTGCTGGAAAAGGAATTGAAAAGTTTTGATAAATAAGATATCCGGCTGCAATTACTACTAGAATTACAATAATTAAAATGTATTTTTTTATACTCATATTTTTAGTTTAGCATTTTATAAAAATTTTTCCTAGGGGCTCGGGCTTGAATTTCGTATAACGTTGGCGGCTAAAAGAAACCCAGCCCTCTATGCTCTTTGTGAATACTTTACTAATTTTACTAATCTTTACAACTTATTGCCTCCACTCCTCAATAGATGATTAGAGGGGTATATTTGGGACAAGCCTTTTATCCACTGTTATGTGACCCAAAGGGTTCGAGCGAAGCGAGAAAGTTCCCTTGCATGTCATCATTTCATTTGCTTTTGATATTCAACATACGAATAAATAATTGTATAGACCGCCACCAAAATTAGAGGGAGAAGAACAAAAAGCAAGGCATAATTCTGGAAAAAGATTCCAAAAAGGGAAACTACTCCAGCAACTTTAAACAACTTTCCGCCGATTTTATGTGTCTTATCCCAGACAACATCATTGCTTAAGGTCCAAGGAGTTCTAATTCCAATAAACCAGTTTCTTTTGGCGTTTTCACAAAGAATGCCACTATAGAAAAATAGAAGTCCGAGTCCAATCGGAAGAATTACATTAGGACTTATTTTAATTCCCACATTCCAAAGAATTATTTGGAAATGGGCAGCAAGTATAAAAATAGAAAACAAGATAATAAATCCATCATAATATTTTCTAAATTTTTCAATGTTTACTTTCAATGGATCTATTCTCGGAATGGCAAAGAAAAGTAGGGTAAGTCCAACAAGAGTAAGTGGCATCAAGAACAATCCCCAGAATTTTGACATATAGCCATCTACTTCTCCTTGAGCATTCCAATGTGAAGCCATTTTCTCTGGCATCTGAGGATAAAAGTAAATACCAACAACAAAAGATAACAAAATTATTCCTATAATGATTATTTCACTTTTTCTCATTATAATTTAAAACCCTTGTTTTTATTTACAATCTTTTGGACAAGTTTCTTTTGTTTCAGCGCAAGGACAACCAATTGCCATACAAACTATTTCTTGACATATTTTATCGCCACATAAAT
>JAGUYA010000052.1 GCA_020061545.1 Candidatus Omnitrophota bacterium | reverse complement strand
GGGGGGGCGAGGTCAAAAACTTCGCCCTTTTTTTCCAAAAGATAATCATTCCAAAAAATAATCATTGACAAAATATGAATGTTGTTATAAAATTGGCTTCAATCACTTCTTAAATTATCCTCACAAAAGACGTGCTAAAATATAACCCATTGAAAAATAATAAGATACGTAATCCTTCGACTTCGCTCGGGATTAATTTTCGAGGCTTAAGTTAGGGAAAATTGAGGAGTAAAATATGGCTGAGTGGATAGGTATAGGTAGGCGTAGCCGCAGGTGTTATGGTTTTGATGAAATTGCCCTGGTGCCAGGAGCACAGACTATAAATCCCGCGGAAGTAGATACTATTTTTGAAATCGCAGGTAAAAAATTTAAGATTCCCATCCTGGCTGCCGCCATGGACGGCGTGGTAGATGTGCGCTTTGCGATTGAAATGTCCAAGCTTGGCGGTATTGCAGTATTGAATCTTGATGGCGTGCAAACCCGTTATGAAAACCCAGATATAGTCTTAGAAAAAATTGCTCAGGCCTCACCCGAGAAAGCTACAGAACTCATCCAGTCAATCTACAATATACCCATTAAAGAAAAACTGATTTCTAAGAGAGTAGGGGAAATTAAGAGGAAGAAAGGTACAGCAGTAGTGAGTTGTATACCTAGCTATGCGGAAAAGTTTGCTAAAATTGCCATTGCCGCAGGTGCGGATATATTTGTGGTGCAGTCCACAGTGACCACCACAAAACATCTCTCCAAAGAATATAAGGGTCTGGATTTATTTAAATTTTGTAAATCTATCAAAATCCCGGTGATTATCGGTAATTGCGTAACTTATGAGACCACCTTAGCTCTAATGGAAACTGGTGCAGCTGGGTTATTAATTGGGGTTGGTCCGGGTGCTGCCTGCACTACCCGGGGCGTATTAGGAATTGGCGTGCCCCAAGTAACTGCCACTGTAGATGCTGCGGCAGCAAGGGATTTTTATTATAAAAGCAAGGGTAAATATGTCTCCATAATTACTGATGGCGGAATGTCACGCGGCGGAGATATCTGCAAGGCCTTTGCCTGTGGCGCGGATGCAGTGATGATTGGTTCCAGTTTTGCCCGCGCCAAAGAAGCACCGGGTAAAGGTTACCACTGGGGCATGGCTACCTCACATGTGAACTTACCCCGGGGCACGCGCATCTATGTAGGCACAACCGGGACTTTAAAAGAAATCCTTTTTGGTCCAGCTAAGGTTGATGATGGCTCGCAGAATTTAATGGGCGCGCTGAAGACTTCTATGGGCTCGCTTGGCGTTCCCAACCTGAAGCAGATGCATGATGTAGAGATTATTATTGCGCCTTCGATACAGACTGAAGGAAAAATCTTTCAGGTTGACCAGAGAGTAGGGATGGGTAAATGACCCGTTTAAGATGACTCGACAGATTATCCTTATCTTAGATTTTGGCTCACAGTATACCCAGTTAATTGCGCGACGCGTAAGAGAAAACAAAGTATTTTCTAAAATCATACCTTACAATACACCCGCAAAAGAGATACAAGCGTTGTCGCCCAAAGGGTTAATCCTTTCTGGTAGCCCATTATCTGTAGTAGACAAAAAAGGCCGTTATCCTGATAAAGGAATCTTTAAATTAGGCGTTCCCATTCTGGGCATTTGCTATGGGATGCAGGTGATTGCAGAAATGTTAGGTGGCAGGGTGAAACATACGAAAGTTCGCGAATACGGAAAAGCGGAGTTATTTATAGATGATAATCGCGATTTGTTTAGCGGCCTTGCAGGTAACTTAACCTGCTGGGCGAGCCACGGTGATTATGTCACCAAATTACCGCTTGGATTTCATACCGTTGCCCACACCCCCAATACCTCTATCGCAGTCATGAGCAATCGGAAGACAAGAATTTTCGGCGTGCAATTCCATCCTGAAGTAACCCACACTGATAAAGGCAGCCAAATCATCGGTAATTTTTTATTTAAAATTTGCGGAAGTCTCGCTCGCTGGACCATGCAGCATTTTATTACCGAATCCGTTGAGAATATCAAGAAGACAGTAGGTCGTGACAAGGTGGTCTTAGGTTTAAGTGGCGGAGTAGATTCGTCAGTGACAGCGTTGTTAATCCACAAAGCTATAGGCAGGAGATTAAGGTCTGTTTTTATTGATAACGGTCTCTTAAGAAGAAACGAGCCACAGCAGATAAAAAAGATATTCCGGAGCATGTTTCACCTGAACTTAGCTTATGCGGAGAAAAGCAAACGGTTTTTAAAGCGCCTGGAAGGTATAACTGACCCCGAACAAAAAAGGAAGATTATTGGTGAAGAATTTATCAAAGTCTTTGAAGAAGAAGCCGCCAAGATAAAAGGGGTGAAGTTCTTAGCCCAGGGCACCTTGTATCCGGATGTGATTGAGTCAATATCTCCGACCGGTGCACCTTCAAGTCGAATCAAGAACCATCACAATGTGGGAGGGCTACCCAGCCGGATGAAACTGAAACTTATCGAACCTTTAAGGGATTTATTTAAAGATGAAGTACGTCAAATTGCCTTAGAGTTAGGCCTGCCCAGTAACATAATTTATCGTCAGCCTTTTCCCGGGCCGGGTTTGGCCATCAGGATTATTGGCGAGGTGACCCCCAAGCGCCTTAATTTATTGCGTGAAGTTGACCGACGCGTCGTCGATGAAATTAGAAATGCTAATCTCTATGAACAGGTCTGGCAGTCATTCGCTATACTTCTACCTATAAAAAGCGTAGGAGTGATGGGTGACGAACGCACTTATGAAAATGTGGTGGCTTTGCGCTGCGTAACCAGCTTTGACGGTATGACTGCCGACTGGGTGAAACTTCCTTACGAAGTTTTAGAAAAGATTGCCCACCGTATTATTAATGAAGTAAAAGGCGTAAATCGCGTGGTTTACGATATCTCATCTAAACCTCCAGCCACGATTGAGTGGGAATAACTCCTCAGATTAAGACTGAGACTGAGATTGAGGTTAAGCATAATAAATAACTTAGTCTTAATCTAAATCTTAATCTTTCTGAAATGCCTCGTAGTGAATTCATTCATCTGCATTTACACACCCAATACAGTCTCCTCGATGG
>JAGUYA010000144.1 GCA_020061545.1 Candidatus Omnitrophota bacterium | reverse complement strand
TTCTTGCGAACTTCCATAAGTTGTGGCTTCACTTATTTTAGATTAAAGAATTTCTTTGCGTTCTCCGTCGTAACTCGCGCTAATTCTTCCAGACCGGTTTCCTTTATCCGTGCCAACTCTTGAGCTAGAAACTTAACATATCTCGGTTCATTTCTTTTCCCGCGCAATCCCTCGGGTGGCAGGAAAGGTGCGTCTGTCTCCAGCATAAGCCTCTTAAGAGGCGTTGATTTTGCCAGGGCTCTTAAATTCTGGGCTTTTTTGTAGGTGAGGTTACAGGTAAAAGAAATCAAGAAGCCTAAATCTAAACATTCTTTCAAGAAATTTGCATCGCCAGAAAAACAATGCACCACGGCTTTTACTGGCATCGCCTGTTTTAAAATCTTTAAGGTATCCTCCTGTGCCTGGCGATTATGTATCACTAAAGGAAGACGCAAATCAACTGCCAACTTCACTAAATATGTAAATAATATTTTCTGGTTCTCTGCTTTAGAATAATTCTTGTAATAATCCAGGCCTGTTTCGCCTATAGCCACAACTTTATCTTTTTTTGCCAGCTCTTCTATGCGGGTCTTTGCTCCATCATCAAATTTATCTGCCTCATGAGGATGTATACCCACAGTGGCATATATAAAATCATAAAGCCTTGCTAACTCTAACGCTTTCTCTGACGCCAAGAGTCCTGAGCCGATATTGATGATGTAATCTACGCCTTCATTTTTTGCGCCTTGGGCAACTTCGTCTCTATCTTTATCAAACTCGGGGAAATCCAGATGGCAATGGGTATCTATTAGCATAGTTGTTAGTTCTTAGATGACAGATTATCTGAAAACTGAAAACTAACAGCTGAAAACTAAATACGGGGGAATAAAGGTTTGCCTTTTTTAATCTTATCTTTGCCTAACTGGTCTTTTATAGATTCAGCTGTTTGGGGCATAAAGGGATAAATCTGGTCAGCAACTTCTCTAATCACATCTACTAATAAGCGGATGAAACTCCTGAGCTCTTCTGTCTTATTCTCCTTAGCCAGATTCCAGGGTTTTGTGTCTTCGATATATTTATTGGCCATGTTTATCAGTTCCCAGATACACTCTAAGGAAGCACTAAAATTGTAACCAATGAATCCCTCTAAATTGGCGGCAATATGAGCACCTAGAGAATTTATTTCATCTTCTATTTTATGCCCCTGTTGATCCAGTTTTCCTTTATCGGGGATTATGCCTTGAAAATATTTTTCTATCATTGTAAGTGTTCTATACACGAGATTTCCTAAATCATTTGCCAAATCGCTATTGAATCTCTTGATTATCGCCTCTTCGGAAAAAGTCCCGTCCAATCCGAAAGGCACATCGCGCAGTAAAAAATACCTGTATACGTCTATACCGAATTTATTTACCATCTCTACAGGAGAAACTACATTGCCCCGTGACTTAGACATTTTGCTTTCTCCGATTAACCACCAACCATGAGCAAATATTGTCTTGGGAGACTCTATATTTAATGCCTTGAGTATAATCGGCCAGTATATGGCATGCTGCCTTAAAATATCTTTACCGATTAAATGCACGTCTGCCGGCCACCATTTCGATTTATATTCTCCCTTGCTGTCAAATTCGCCTACTGCGCTGATATAATTGACCAGGGCATCGAACCAGACATAATTTACGTGATTCTTGCTAAAGGGCAAAGGTATACCCCAACTCAATCGCTCTTTTGGCCGAGAAATACATAGGTCAGTCAATTCATTTAACTCTAGGAAGCTTAAAACTTCACGCCGTCTTATTTCTGGTCTGATAAAATGAGGGTTATTATTGATATAATCGATTAGCCAGTTCTGATATTTGGAAAGCTTAAAGAAGTAATTCGTCTCGGTAATGTGCTCCAGGGGTCTTTTGCAATCAGGACAATTCTGGTCTTGAGTCTGGGTTTCGGTCCAGAATGTCTCACAGGGCGTACAATACCACCCCTTGTATTGCGCCTGGTAGATATCTCCCTTTTGATAAAGTATCTCTAAGACCCGTTTAACGATATCGATATGTCTTTTCTCGGTAGTGCGGATAAAATCATTATAAGAAATATTCAGGTCTTTCCAGAGCTGTTTAAACTTCAAAACCATTTTATCGGAAAAATCTTGCGGGTTTAATCCTGCATCTTGAGCTGCCCTTTGTATTTTCTGCCCATGTTCGTCAGTACCAGTCAAGAGCCAGACATTTTTTTCACCCAAGACTTTACGCATATACCGGGCTAAACAATCGGCAGCAATAGTAGTGTAGGAGTGACCTATATGGGGAGAAGCATTTACGTAATATAGTGGTGTGGTTATATAGAATTTATTATCCATTTTTATAGCTCATTTATAGCTTAATTCTATCTGTGTACCGTCTTCTAACTCCACAGTAGCAGTGCGTTTAAAGACATTTACGCCGATTATTTTTCCCTTGCCTTCTTTGGTATTTATATGCTCACCTTCGCGGGGAAGACCCTTGGATAAAATTTTATATGTCTCATATTCAAAATAAAGACAGCACATCAGTCTTCCGCAAAGTCCGGAGATTTTAGGAGGATTTAAAGGTAGACCTTCTTCTTTGGCCATCTTTATTGTAACCGGCTCAAAATCTTTTAAAAACGTTTTACAGCAGAGTTCCCTTCCGCAATGGCCAAAGCCGCCAAAGAGTCTGGCTTCATCTCTTACGCCGATCTGCCTTAATTCAATTCTGGCTTTAAAAATCTTGGCCAGGTCCTTTACCAAACTTCTAAAGTCTACTCTCCCGGAAGCAGTAAAATAAAATACAACCTTAGTGCGGTCAAAAGAATACTCTGCCCGCACCAGTCTCATATCTAACTTATGCTCTTCTATCTTTCTCATGCAAGTATTAAACGCTTCCCTAGATTTAGCCCTGTTCTCTTCAATTTGCTTTAAATCGCTGTCTGTGGCAATACGGATTATTTTTTTAAGCGGCTCCTTTGATTTATTATCCAATGAGGCATCTTCGGGAGAGACAATCTGTCCATAATCTAAACTGCGGTCATGCTCCAGAATCACATAATCACCCACTTTCACATCTAAGTTTATGGCATTATAAAAATAGGTCTGACCTGAATCCCTTAATCTTACCAGAATCATATTGTCCATAATGACAACTATAAGAAAATCGCCTTCGGCGATAACCTTAAGGTGCGATTTTCAAGTGGTAGAGGAATAAGAGACCACCTTAAATTGGACAGCAATAATTTTGTATTTATATTTTGCTCTAAATATAATAATGAATTAGAGAGAGAGTTTAATATTTCCTCTAAATCAAACAGCGCATAACGGCTCATAACCTTAAGTAACTCGTCTTTGCGGTCAAGATTTATCAGCTCGCCATACGGTATACCGATTTTGACAAAATATATATCCCTAAACCAAGCTGCCAATATATTTAAATAGCTGCGCACATTATCCCTATTCTCAATAGGCAGATTTTCTAAGTCAGACCTTCTTGCCAGGGCAAACCCGTCGATAATTCTATTTTTTTCTTTTAAGATATCTGTATCCTTTAATTTTAAGGCACGGCCCAATCTTCCTTCGCAAAAATAAGCGAGGTAATGTGCCGGATTATTATCCAGATGAAAATCCCTTCTTAAAATCTCCTCCAGTTTAGTTCTTTGCAAGGGATAAAACCTCAACATCTTGCAGCGAGAAATTATAGTTTTAAATAATAATGCTGGCTTTGCACTAATCAAAATAATTAAACTATCTTCCGGCGGTTCTTCCAGTATCTTTAACAGGGCGTTACTAGCCTCAGCAGTCAGATTATGGGCATCATCGATAATAAAAACTTTCTTCTCACCTGTATAGGGCTTTAGGTTGATATCTTTCTGTAACTGACGGATATACTCTATTTTTATGGAGTCAGAAGCTTCAGTATCAAGACAATGCACATCAGGATGCTGGTCTCTTTCTATTTTTAAACAAGATGCGCATCTATCGCAGGGATCTAAAGTTTCATTTTCGCAGTTTAATGCTTTAGCCAAGGTTTTAGCTACGAGCTTCTTACCAATGCCATCCTCACCCACAAAGAGATAACTACCGGTAAGGCGGGAGTGCTTTATGTATTCCTTGAGTATCTGTATGGGTTTATCCTGGCCTTTTATATCTTGAAACGACATGAATTTAACAGGTTACCTGAGGTTACACGAGGTCACTTAAGGTTACAAGAGGTTGCTTTTTGTAACCTCCTGTAACGTCTTGTAACATCCCGTAACCTCATGTAACTTTTTTCAAAAACCTATCTACTAATTTTCTTATCTCAGCTTGCGTCTTATTTTTATCCTTATCTACCTTTACAATTCTTATTCTCTGGGGTTCTAAGGCAGCGAGTTTAAAATAACCCTTTAGAACACGGGAATGATACGCCCATGACCGTTTTTCAATACGGTCTTTTGAATGTTGGCGATGTTTTAGTCCTTTTTTAAGTGGCAAATCGAGAAATATAGTCAAGTCCGGCTTTATGCCAGAAGTGACAGATTCACCGAGGCATTTAATAAGCTGAATATCTATTCCCAATCCATAACCCTGATAAGCAATGGTAGAATCTAAGAATCTATCGCAGACAACAATCTTGCCATTTTTAAGTGCGGGTTTAATAATTTCGCTGACCAGCTGGGCGCGAGCAGCCATATAAAGGAGCATTTCAGTCATCGGTGTTATAGAATCATTCTGAGAGTCTAATAAAATCTTTCTGATCTTCTCGCTTATCTTTGTCCCGCCCGGCTCGCGCAGACAAACTGCCTTAAAGCCCTTTCTCTTTAAATATTGATAGAGCAGCTTTGACTGCGTGCTTTTGCCGCTACCCTCTGAACCTTCAAAGGTAATAAATTTACCTTTCATAATAGTATCATTCCTATTTTGCTGCGGGCTTTGCTCCCAAATCCCTCCGCAAAAATATTACTTTCCCTCTACAATTTCCTTCGCCAGCGAGTGGCGCCTGCCCGATCCGCCAAAATAATACCCAATAATTCCAATGTTTTTCTTATCTTATCTGCGAGCTTATAGTCTTTCTTGCGCCTTGCCTCTTCTCTTTCCAGAATCTTTGCTTCAATTTCTTCATCGGTAATTGCGCTTGCCTTACTCTTTATCTTCAAAGAAATTCCAAAAATATTCAATAATTCTTTTAGCGTATTTTTAGCTGTAAAAATAAAATCCAAATCATCGATATTCTTATTAGCTATATTTACTAAATCAAAAATAGAAGCCAAGGCCTGTGGCGTACTAAAATCATCGTCCATCGCACTTATAAATTTATTTTTTATTTCTTCTATTTCCTTAAATTCCTTACCCGCGCCCGGTAACCTGTAGTCTACAAATTTTTCCTCTATCGTACCCATCAAAATCATAATCCTCTCTAGCGCTCTTTTAGCATCTTCTATCTCCTCATCTGTATAATCTACAGGATGCGAATAATGCGCGGACAGAAAGAACATTTTTAATAAATCCGCATTTTGATATTTCTCTATAAAATCCTTTATGGTCACAAAATTCCCCAATGACTTTGCCATCTTCTGGCCGTTGATGGTAAGGAGGCCGTGGTGAATCCAGTATTTTGCAAAAGGCTTGCCGGTAAGCGCCTCTGCCTGGGCAATCTCGTTTTCATGATGAGGGAAAATTAAATCCCTTCCGCCGGCATGGATATCCAGTGTATCTGTTTTTAAGAATTTTTGACTCATTACCGAACATTCGATATGCCAGCCCGGACGGCCTCTTATTTTTATTCTAATTTTTTTCATACATTAATTCTTTTATTTCCGATAATGTTCTTAAAGGATTCTCCCTTAAGTCTTTTATTTGTTTCTTGCCGAAAAGTGCCACTTTATATCCATGCCCCCTAATGCCTCTGAGTTTATCTTGTGTATTTTGACTTTTAAATTCGCCATTTCCCTTTATTTCTATGAATAAATTGAAATCTGGCGTATAGAAATCTGGAACTGTATTCCTAAATAATTTCTTCTCTCTATCATAATAAGGTATTACCAAGGCTTCATATTTCCAACTGATATTATATTTGTCCAAGAATTTAGCCACCTCTTTTTCCCATTTAGAGCGAAATTCTATTTTTCCATTCCGTAAACTTCTGTATTTATATCTTTCCCCCCAATCATTAAGTTTAATTTCACCGTTTCTAAATTTTCTTTTAAGTATACGAGATAATTTTTTACTGAATCTCATCTTTTCTTCATCATTAAGATTTTGCATAGGTAATTTTCTTTCTTCCGCCAATCTTTTTAATGTTTTTGCAATTTTCTGATGCCTCCTCATCCTCTTTGTTTCCGATTCAATCTGATGATTTAATCTTCCTTCTTTTGCTAACCTTCTTAAAGCTCTCCTAATTTTTATTAACCGCTTTTCGCGAAGCTTTCTCGATTCTATCTGTTGCGGCAAAAGTTTCAATTCTCCAAGTTTTTTAAGAGTTTTTGAAGCTCTTATATTTCTCATTGGCGAATGATTCTTCCTGCATATTTTTGGATTCTGCATAGGATTTAAACCTAATTTTGCTTCTTTAATCCGAAAAATAGAAATAGCTTTTATTCTTTTCTTCTCAAGTTCGGGACATGTTACACTGACTCTATTTCCTCTCTTCCAATTTATATTGCACCATCCTCTGTAAATTGCTCTTCTACCGCAACCGCCTTTGCATAAATTTATTTTTTCCATTGGGATTTATCAATATTATTTAATTTAAGAAAATCTTCATCGTTATTCCAGATAGCTTCCTTAACTAGTTCTTCATATCCATCATCTGAGATTTCTACTTCAAAGACAGCGTCCCAACCGGGCTCATCGGGTTTTGATTTTTTCCATAAAGCAAAGTCCAAGGGGTCTTGTTTTGTCTCATCTGTTTCAATTCGTGCAGACCGCTTTAGCATCTGGTCTATGCTCTGACCGGATAATTTCCCATAATCTTTAAATTTACGTACGTTAAAATATACTCCGCTATCCGTAACATAGGCATAACCTTTATCAATCAAACCCTCTATATGCCTTATCATATCCTGGATATTCTCAGTTGCCCGGGGTTCGTAATCACCTCTTTCAATACCCAAGACCTCTAAGTCTTGATAATATCTATCAATATATTTCTTAACCAATTCCTGCCAGCCAACATTAAGTTCGTGAGCGCGGTTTATAATTTTATCGTCGATATCGGTGATATTGCGCACAAATTTAACATCAAATCCCCGATATTTTAAGTATCGCCTCATTACATCGAATATATAAAGGCTTCTCGCATGACCAATGTGGCTTTCGTCGTAAACCGTAACACCACAGGTATAGATATTTACCCGCGGCGGCTCTAAAGGGGTAAAAGGTTCTTTTTTTCTGGCTAAGGAATTATATATGACAATAGACATTTTTAAGTCTGAATTTTAGCGGGGTCCTGTTCCCGCCTCTGGCGGGACCACCCGCTAAAATATTATCAAAAATTAACTTTTGTTTTTATTTTCTAACCTCTCAATCCTCTTCTGCAATTCTTCTATATTTTGCATAATAGGGTCAAGTATATGAATATGGTCTAAGCTAATATCAATCTTTTTACCGTCCTGCTTCGTAATCCTTCCGGGCACGCCTACCACTGTAGAATTGGGCGGTACGTCCTTAATCACCACCGCGTTTGCTCCGATATACGAATTATCTCCGATGGTAATATTACCCAATACCTTTGCTCCAGTACCAATAACCACATTGTTACCAATAGTGGGATGCCGCTTACCTTTCTCTAAGCCGGTTCCTCCCAGAGTAACTCCCTGATACAAAAGCACATTATCGCCGATAATGGCAGTCTCACCGATTACTACTCCCATACCATGGTCAATAAAGAATCCTTCACCAATCTGTGCACCGGGATGTATTTCAATACCCGTAAAATGCCGGGAAATCTGACTGATTAAACGCGCCAGGAAAAACAATTTTAATTTATAGAAAAAATGTGCAGCACGATGACTTATTATAGCGTGTAGGCCCTGATAAAGTAAAAGCACTTCTAAAAAATTCTTCGCAGCCGGGTCT
>JAGUYA010000134.1 GCA_020061545.1 Candidatus Omnitrophota bacterium | reverse complement strand
GCTCTTACGGGCAAATTCATATGCATCACGCACCTCTTTTGGCGTCGTAACTTTCCATACCGGGAACTTAAGGACTGACTTAAACATTTTAGTCAAATCTTGGCTATGCTGCGGTCCGACGTCAAGAGGGGACTTAGTGCCTATGGTAGTCCTGATAATTACCTTTGGCCTGAATAAACCGCTGGACATCTCGGATATTAAATTCAGGTGATTAATCAGCTGGTCGCAGACCCTCGGCAAGAAGTCCATTCTCTGAAAAATGGAAATCGGTATAAATCCTTCCAAGGCAAGACCTATGCTCAAACCAAGCTGCATATCTTCTGCAACGGGCATCTCTATTCGTTTTGATACGCTGATATCTTTAAGCGTTGCGTAGAAATCCTCTGAGAGTACCTGCTGGCCCAAGAAAATAACCCTTCTCTCTTGGGCAGATATTCGCATCTGTTCGCATATTGCTTTGTGATATTCGCTATACATTGTAATACCCTAAAACATTACGTACTTTCCTATGCCTGCATGAGGATAATGCCTTTTATACCTATAACGCCTCGTTACCTTAGCTCTATGCTCTCCCCACGTTGGTCTGGTTATTGCCCTAACGCTATAACCGTTATCTTCTATAACAAATATGATCGGTAGATTATGCCCACTGGCATATCTTATGCACTCTTTTACCAAACCACACTCCGCCGCCATATCCCCCACAAAACACCATACTTTATGGGAAGAACCTTTTTTCTTTAGAGCTAAAGCCACGCCTAAGGCTATAGGTGCCACGCCACCCACTATAGAAGAAGTAAAAAACTTCTTTCCATAAACATGCATGCTATGGCCATTAAGTATCTGCTTTCTTAAATCCTGCGGACTGCGGCCGCTCAATAACCAATGATAATGACTTCTATAAGTACTGAATATCCAATCTCCTTTTCTATAATCTTTGAATATCTTTATCAGCTCTTCTTCGTTTCCTCCGGAAAGATGTATAGGAGATCTGATTTTGGCTTGTTCATATTGCTTAGCTATTTCTTCCTCAAATTCAATAATTTCTTTTTTGGTCCTGTTTTTAATTCGCATATTTCCTTTCAATCTTGTATTTAAGCATCTCCTCGATATGCCTAACCACATCTATCCCAAATTTTTCGCGAATCATACTTAAATATTCCGGATTGTTTGGGCATAATCACTAATTTAAAATCCTCTGTGCCCTTCTGTATCTCGCTGGCATTCCGATATCAATAAGCCTTGCCTTTGTGCAGTATCCATAAAATCCTTTATTTATAATCTTTGGGAATAAGTCGTATTCTAAAGAAAAATTTCTCCTGTAGGGAATTATAGAAAAAATACCCTTATCAAAAAGATAGACACCCGCATTTATGAAAATCTCACCTTTTGTTTTTTTCTTCTCATAGAATCCAATGACCTCCTGTCTCGGCCCCAATCTTACTGCTCCGTAAGGGCCGGTTTGCTTCGTCTTAACCAGAACCAAAGAAAATTTAGCTTTCTTTTTGAAAAAGAAATTTATAAATTTATCAAAATTTATCTTGCAAAGGGAATCTCCATTGACGACCAAAAAAGGAGAGCTCTTTATAATTGTTTCGGCATTCTTTATCGCTCCAGCAGTCCCTAAAGGTATTCTTTCATAAGAAAATAATATATTCAACGGCCCTGCCTTATCGTAGTAGTTCCTGATGTAGCTGCCTTTATGACCTATGCAGAGGATAAAACGTCTGAATCCAAAATCAACTAAATAGTCTATCAAAATATCTAGAAATGGCCTGCCACCAATCTCTGCCATTGGCTTGGGACGGTCATTTACAACTGACTTAAGGCGTTTTCCCTTACCACCGCAAATTATGACTACGTCTATGTTGCGCGGCCTGAGAGTAAATTTCATAATCTTTACGATATAGCATCATTCTGGCTGCAGAAGATAATCTGGCTGCCTGAGGTCTCGAATCTAAAAGGGACGTAGAGAAGTTTCTTTAATTTTTCTTTTATCTTTTTATGCACAGCAGGCTCGGCAAAAAATAGAACAAATCCCCCTCCCCCAGCTCCTAACAGTTTACCCCCTAAGGCACCCGCCTTTATTGCTGTAGAATAGATCTCATCGATTAAAGGAGTGGATATCTTACTGGAAAGAGTGTGTTTAAGTCTCCAATTTTCGTGCAAAAGTTTGCCAAAGGCCGAGAGCCTACGATTGCTATTAATAATCTTGAGCCCCTCTCCTACCATCTCAAGCATCAGGCGTAATTCTTTTTTTCTTTTGGGAATCGTTTTTATCTGCTCCGCCGCAACCTGAGAGGCTGTGCGAGAGAGACCTGTAAAAAAGAGCATTAAATAATCCTGAAATTCCTTAAGTCTTGCGGGATTGACAGTTATGGCCCTGACACTAAATCCATCAATGCCCCCGAATTCTATCAAGTTAAATCCGCCAAAAGCCGCCAAAATCTGATCCTGAGAACCCACGTTTTCTTTTATAATTTTTTGTTCAATATAAATAGCGTCAGTGGCTAATTGCCTTTTGGTGGGCATAATACCTTTGAGGGCATAAAGGGCATGCAGCATGCCGACTGTAAAGGTTGAACTCGAGCCCATACCAGCGCGTGCCGGCAGGTCTCCGTCGTGATGTATCTCTACGCCTTTATTGATTTTCATAAACCGCAAACATTCACGCACAGAGGGATGCTCAATTTGTTCTATCGTCTTAATAAACTCGATCTTAGAATAAATGATTCTTGATTTGTGCTCAAAAAAAGGCGGCAGGTACCTGCAGCTGATATAACAATATTTATTTATGGTCGTAGCCAGTACCGCGCCATAATTTTCTTTATACCATACTGGATAGTCTGACCCCCCACCAAAAAAAGAAATGCGAAACGGCGTCCTGCTTATTACCATACCATCACCTCACACATTGGAAAACTGGTTTTTTCTTATAATCTGGAAACCTTTTATTAACTCTGCAATCCCTCTTTGAAGAGAAATTTCGGTCCGAAAACCTGTCCCCTCAATCTTTTCATTGCTTACAATGTAATCTCTTTTATCAGGGTCTTCTCCTACGCTGGACTCAGTAAAATAAAAATCCGGCACCTGCTTTTTAATCTCCTCACAAAGCTCCCACTTGCTTAAATTCGCATCGCTTAAGCCGACATTATAGGGCTCGTTTCTCATCCTTTCGAAATTTTCCAAGCAATGTATAAATGCCCGCGACACATCAAGCACATGAATATAGTTCCTTTTAAAATGGGCCTGAAAAATAACAACATACCTATCCGTCACTGCGCGGTAGGTAAAATCGTTAACCAAGAGATCCAAACGCATACGAAGGCTAATGCCGAAAGCCGTAGCAAGTCTTAATGTAATACAATTTCCTGAATCTAAAATTATCTTTTCTATTTCCACCTTTAACCTTCCGTAAAGAGAAATGGGATTTAAGGGCGTTTTTTCCGTGCAGCAAGCTACCTTTTGGCTGATCCCGTATCCGCTATTAGTGGTAGGAAAAATTATCAGCTGGTCTTTTCCGCGCAATTCAAGAATCATCTTGACGGCATCAAAATTTACGGATTTGGCACCAAGGGGATCTTTGTTACAGAGAGGCGCACCTGTTAAACAGGCTAAAGGAAAAACCGCATCAACTTTTTTTAGACACCCAGAAATCAACTCTTTGTCACGGGCATCGCCTCGGATAACAGTCAACTTATCATCATAGCAACAATCTAATAGAGAAGTCTGATTATACATAAAATTGTCTACCACGATAACTTCATAACCCCGACTTAATAATTCAGGTACCAAAATCGAGCCAATATATCCTGCGCCACCGGTTACCAAAATCTTCATCAGCAAACCCTCCTCCATCCTTTTAAATTTTAATTCGGATAGCCTAACGCATTTACTCTTCTAATTCTGAAACGCTCTGTCTAATTAGTTCCGTGATAAAAACGTATATTACCCCAAAAAGTATGCATATATTCAATAATAACGTTGAGCCAACAGAGAATATATAAAACAAATTTCCGAATCTGAACACCACTTCCGAAGCGCCGCAAGGAATCAGTATTGATTTATAACCAATATTAGTTTTAATCACGGGTGTCTTTTTACCGTTCACATAAGCATTCCAATAAGGATGATATGCATCAGAATAATACAAAAAACAATACCCTTGGGAATTATTATCAACGTTGACCTGCAATCTTAATTCATTAAAGGAAAAACCTTCAACCTTAATATCGGCGGGCAGGCGCTCATCAGTATTCTTAAATAGACTGTAATGCTGTGATTGAATTAACTCTGAGGGAATGTTATTTGTTTTTTTAAAGATATCTTCTTTCTCGGTAAAAAGCATGTCGCCGGTAAAATCAGCTGATTGAAATATTCTACCCATATCTTGCCGGTTTTCAACAATATTTATCTTTGCAAACACGCTGAGTTTTGGATAATTGCTGCCTGCATATTTTAAATATGCATCATTATGATTATAGGGCATTCCTGCTGTGTTAAAAAACTGCTGAATCGAACGAAGAAGACAATCGGTCCTAAAGGATGGGGTAACAGAATCAATAAATAAGAAAGATTCAAGACTGTTATACAGCGACCCTAAAAATCCTACCGAATAAAATGTCTGTATTCTCTGATTATCCCCTGCCGCTACATTGGTAGATAAAAACCTTTTTTGGGGGGGGAAGCTATAAGAATAAGGCCTAAAAAGGGCTATCACTGATTCTGATACCCTCGGCATTCTGGTAACAATCATAACTACCCTCCAATGCCAAATACACTAACCACAATAGAATTTTACTCTCCAGAGCCGATATAAAATAAAAATATTTTGCAGTAAATATAATCGGTTTGAAGACAAACCATATAAGGATAACTAAAAGATATATCAATATAAAAGGTGCGAGTCTTTTATTAGGGTAGAACTGCTCAATAAATACTTCAAATCCAAAGCCTGCATAGAATACCATAAATAGTTTAAAAACTGTGGCGGTTAAACCTATATGTCTAAATATTTTTCCTAAAGGCCATAGATAATAAAAGAATAAAGAAACAAATGTTCCTATACTAAAAAGAAAAACCACTAAAGCGATTAGCCCTACTGCAAAAGATATTTTTTTCCTTACATATAATAATGAAATCATAAAAAATGGCAACAAAAGAAATCCTACATACAGGTTGATATCATTCGAGCGTATTTGTCTGTCAAACATCTCGATATATTTATTTAAACCCAATGAACCGCCGTATGTTAGAAATGTATTTACATTTGTTCCTCTCGAGATATCTCGTGTATTACCTAGGTATACAATTTCGTCAGAGCCGTATTTAATGTAAGAAAAACTCACAATCATTATTGATATTATAATCAGCAGTAGCGCTATCTTT
>JAGUYA010000097.1 GCA_020061545.1 Candidatus Omnitrophota bacterium | reverse complement strand
GACATCACTCTTTGTACTATTTCCTGGGCACTCTGTTTTTCTATGGGTCGGCCACATTGATAACACAGCACTTCTCCGATACGCGCAAATAGGATTCTTAAATAATCGTAGATTTCAGTCTGCGTTCCTACTGTAGAACGGGGATTGCCACCTGCTGTTCTTTGCTCAATAGCTATAGCGGGAGATAAGCCCTCAATATATTCCACATCAGGTTTTTGTATCTGCTCTAAAAACTGGCGGGCATAACTGGAGAGACTCTCCACATAACGCCTTTGACCCTCGGCATAAATGGTATCAAAGGCAAGGCTGGATTTACCTGAACCGGATAAGCCCGTAATCACAATCAATTCATTACGAGGAAGCTCTAGATTAATATTTTTTAAATTGTGCTCTTTAGCGCCTCTGATAACAATAAATTCACTTTGCATTTTTAGTATCGGTCGAGACTCTTACGAATATCCTGTCGTGTCGTTGAATTTATTAAATATTGGGTAAATAATTAAACCTTGATTTTTTATTCGGGATTGATATTGGAATTGCTCACGATACACATCTCTGTTTATACCACTGGTAGGTAATCTCTATACCTGTTTCTAAGTTAAATTTTGCTTTCCATCCTAACGAAATCATACGGCTGATATCAAGCAGCTTCCTCATTACGCCACTGGGTTTATTGGTATCGAATAATATTTTGCCCTGGAAACCCACAATGTTTTTTATCAGGCGGGATAGCTCATGGAGAGATACATCCGTGCCGTTGCCGACATTAACAATATCAAATGGCACTCTGCGCTGCATAAGAAAGATGGCTGCCCCTATAGCATCCTGCACAAATATAAATTCCCGGCGCACTTTAGCCGAACCCCATACCTTAACCATCTTTTTCCTTCCTTCCCTGGCCCCGTGAAAACGCCTAATTAAAGCGGGGATTACGTGGGATGTTCTCAGGTCAAAGTTATCATGCGGGCCAAAGATAGCGGCGGGTATAACCGAAATAAAGTTTGTGCCGTATTGATTATTATAAGACTGGCACATCTTAATACCGGCAATCTTTGCAATGGCGTATGGCTCGCTGGTATGTTCGAGCGGACCAGTTAACAAATAGTCTTCCTTGAGCGGTCCAGAACAATCCCTGGGATAAACACAGGAGCTGGCAAAGAAAATAAGCTTCTTCACCCCGACCATGTAAGCGTTATGAATAATGTTGGTCTGGGCAGCCAAATTATTGTAAAGTAGCTCTGCTGGATAAGTGATATTCGCTAAAATCCCTCCTTCGCTTAGCGCGGTTAGAAAACAATAATCTGGTTTCTCTTTCTCAAACAAAGAAGAATATGCTCTTGCTGCATCAGCACTCTTTATTTTTGCTGAGTCACAAAAAGTCAAATTCTTAAAACCGTTTTTCCTTAAACGATCAAACAAAGTCACGCTGATTAAATTCTTATATCCGACTATAATTATTTTGGATTTCTTACGCATAGTTTATTCTTGCGGGATAAAAATTCGCTTATAACACCGAGAATATAATCGAGATGCTCTTTCTTTAGGTCCTGATGTATACCGATATGCAGACCATTATCGCCTATATATTCAGCATGCGGAAATGCGCCTAATTTATATCCTAAGTACCTAAAGCCGGGGCACTGGGTAGGCATGGATAAAAATAGATTGCGCGTATCTATGCCGTGCCTTTCCATGAAATAAACCAATTCATCCCTGCTAAATTTAACCTTCTCTTCTAAGATAATGGAGAACGCATGTGGACCTATCTGCTCATAAGCCTCTTCTTCGATAGTATACAAATAAGGCTTAAAAACCCTGAACTTCTCCATGAGATATAATAAATTCCTGCGCCTTTTATTTAGAATCCCTGAATATATATCAATATTACCCAAACCAATGGCTGCCTCTATCTCGTTCATCTTGCTGGAAAAGCCGATGCGCTCAAACATAAATCTGATATCCCTATTTTTTCCGTAACTGAATCTCTTCTGGCAATATCCTGAGCTTATATTAAGGACGCATGTTGCGCACTTACACGCCCTTCCATGCGCCCTCAGCGAGCGTAAAATCTCTGCGAAATCCAACCTATCAGTAACAACCATCCCCCCTTCTATTGTGGTTATTATATGTGCCACGTATAAACTAAAGGCAGCCATATCGCCGATGGTCCCTATTTTTTTACCTTTATAAGTGGTTCCGTATGCCTCAGCTGCATCCTCAATAACATAAAGTTTGTATTTCCTGGCTATGGATTTAATAACGTCCATATCTGCTGGTTTTCCCATGAGATGAACCGGCATTATGGCTATGGTTTTCCTTGTTATTGCACCCTCTATTTTAGCTGGGTTGATATTCAGGGTTCTTTTATCGATATCCACGAACACAGGATTAAATCCAGCTTGTAAAACAGAATTCCCCGTCGCGACAAAAGATAAAGCCGGAACTATTACTTCATCATTCCGCTTTGCTCCGAAATCATACAAAACTGCTAAAGCTAAGGCATCAGCGTCTGTGCCGCTACTGACGGCAACTGCCTCCCTCGCCCCTATTACTTCGGCAAATCTCTTTTCAAGCTCTCTTACGTATCTTCCGCCAGAAACCCTACCTGAGTCCAGAATATCCCTGATTATCTTTTTTGATTTCTGGGTAATGGATATTGTTCCGAATGGAAT
>JAGUYA010000046.1 GCA_020061545.1 Candidatus Omnitrophota bacterium | reverse complement strand
TTATTTTATTAAGCGCTATGTTCCCCCATATATTTTTCCGTCGTGCGCAGGCAGCTTCCTGGGATGAATTCGCAGAGATATTTGGTATGGCCTTTATTCTTCTAGGTCAAATCTTGCGGGCCTCTAGCCGTGGTTACAAAGCTGAACACTCTCAAAATAGTCATTCTTTGATTCAGGGTGGGCCTTATGCCTTGGTGCGTAACCCGATGTATTTAGGCATACTCTTAATCGGACTGGGCATTGTTCTGATGCTCTTTAATTGGTGGGTGGTAGTTATTTTTCTCTGCGTTTTTATCTGGCGCTATCTTTTTCTTATATTTAAAGAAGAAAAAAAACTGTTGGCTATGTTTGCCCAAACATACCGCGATTACCAGGCAAGAGTCCCGCGCATTATACCCTCACTGGCTTCTCTATTACAGAAAGACACAGCAGAATACTCGCCTTTAAAATTACCTTGGTTAAAAAATGAACTGGGTTCGATGTTAGCAGTACTATTGATTGTGCTTTTTCTGGAAGGGTGGGAAGACGTGGTAAACGAAGGTCCGAGGATATACGTGCGGGAGGCAATATTAAGCCTTAATGTAATTATATTATTTATATGTCTGATTATCTATTTAATCAGGCGCACAAATAATCAACAAAAAGATGCTTCAAATAAGAGCAAAAATACTTTATAATAAAAGAGTTAAAGATAATTATTTTCATTTAGTTCTTGAGGCTCCCCAGATAAATAAAAAATCTTTGCCTGGACAATTTCTCAATATTAAGGTTAATGATGCTTATGAACCACTCTTACGCCGACCTTTTAGTATCCATAAAACCAAAGGAGCGACGCAAGAGATTCTTTATGCAGTGGTGGGCCGTGGTACAGAAACTTTATCGCATAAGAGAGCGGGAGAGTATCTGGATGTGATTGGTCCCCTGGGCAGTGGCTTTGATTGCAAATTGCAAATTGCAAATTGCAAATGGTCAATTCTAGTTGGTGGTGGAATAGGAGTAGCACCGCTAATTTTTCTGGCAGAAGAATTAGCGAGATCAAAAAGCAAAAATAAAAAATCAAAAATTATAGTTTTAATCGGTGCAGAGACAAAAAATCATATTCTCTGTGAAAAAGAATTTAAACAATTGGGTTGCGAGGTGAAAATCGCCACTGACGACGGCTCAAGAGGTTTTAAAGGTAAAGTTACCGAGTTACTAAAAAATATTTTGCCATTAGCCATTAGCCATAAGCCATTAGCCATATATGCTTGCGGTCCGAGACCAATGTTGAAAGAAATCAGTCAGATTTCTAAAAAGTATAAAATTCCAGCGCAGGTCTCATTAGAAGAACACATGGCCTGCGGAATCGGTGTGTGCTTGGGTTGTGCAGTGAATACAAAAGAGGGTTTTAAGCGTGTCTGTAAAGAAGGTCCGGTGTTTAATGCGGATGAAATAAGTTGGAAATAAAAAGGAGGCAGGCACAATGGCGCCCTTTAATCCCTTTGTCTCTATTATTATCCCGGTGAAAAACTTTGAACGCACCATTGAAAAAACCTTTGAATATCTCCTCAATGTAGATTACCCACGAGATTCTTGGGAGTGGGTGATTGCGGATGGCGGTTCTACTGATAGAACCGTCGACATTATAAAAAATTGGCGCAAGATTTGCCCTTTTATAAAATTAATTGAGATTCCTAACTGTCCGTCTCCGGGATTCGCCCGTAATAAAGCTTTAGAAGTTGCCAAGGGAGATTTCTTATTTTTTACAGATGCGGATTGCGCGCCAGCTAAAAATTGGATCAATGAGATGCTCAAACACTTTAACCGCGATCCCCAGATAGCTTGTGTGGGAGGAGAAGTCTTTACTTTAAAAGTCGACCCCAATAATTTGGTGGAAGCGTGGTGTCAACATTTTCGCTTCAATATGGTTTCTCCGCGCTACGGGTTTATTCAGGAAGGTTATTATCCGGACTTTCCGCAGGAGCCTCACCCTTCTGAAGTGGGTGGGCACAAGGCATATTTTTTTGGCACCTGTAATGTGGCTTATCGAAAGAGTGCGACGAAAGAGATGGGAGCTAAATTCTGGGAAAGACCTACCGGCGAGGATATGGACTTAAGTTATCAACATCGCAAAGCAGGTTGGAAATTTTATTTCGCACCCAAAGCCAAGGTCGACCATATGCACCGCGCAGATTTAAAATCTTTACGTAAGACCTGGGTAACCTATGGTCAGGCGCACCTTCCTTTAATTGATAAGTATGTTCATAAGCATGGCCTTGAGATTATCCTGCAATTTTTAAAAGGCAACCCCTCATTTATGATACCCTTTCCTTTAAAAGGATTTGTTTATTTGGGAAATTTTCATCTCATGCATATTTTTGGTTTGCTTTTTGTTCTGGGGTTAATATTCAATTTTATCTGGGCCAGCACTTTTGGGAGGATTTTTACCACTGTATCCTTATTGTTGACAATCTATTTTATGTTTCAATATGTGAAGTGGAATTTTGGCATGGAGCCAAAATCAAAATTTTTGGTCTGGTGCAAGATGAAGTACCTGACTAACTTAAGTTTTATTCAAGGAGGCTTGAAGGATTTTAAAAAGTATAAGATATTGTGTATTGAACCAAGCTTTTAAGAACCGTGATTCGTAATCAGTAACTCGTAATTTTTTCTTATTAAATTACCAATTACGAAAAAGGAGTTGCCATGAATCAGGTTTTATATGTTATATTAGGTATAGTTGCGGGTATATTTGGTGGTATGTTTGGTATTGGCGGAGGTACAGTTTTAATTCCGGCACTAGTGTATCTTTTTGGA
>JAGUYA010000163.1 GCA_020061545.1 Candidatus Omnitrophota bacterium | reverse complement strand
GACGCAAAACCAAGCCGAACCCGCTTAAAAATTAGCAAGAAGTCCGCCGACCAAGGCGGACGCTATAGCAGAGGCTTCTACCCACAGAAGCCGAGCGGGGCGCGGGAGATGTGGGAGCGCCATCGGCGCGGTGCCATAGATTAAATTTTAGTGGCTATTGTTTCAAAATAAGTTCGAGCAGCGTATAATAGCTGCGATAAATTAAAAATGAGGTCGACAGTTTCCCCCGCCTTCGGTGGGTTCCCGGCAACTTCTTTTATCCGCAAACCGTTAGGTGAAATCGCTTTGGGCGGGCTTTTAGGAAGTTTTTATTTATTGATATAAATCAAAAGGAAGCAATAAAATGGACAAGAAGAAAACACGAAAAGTCGTAAGGGAAGCCTATGGCAAGATTGCTCAAGGGCAAGAAAGTTGTGGGTGCGGCACTTGTGGACCGGATACCAAAGAATTTGCTAAATCTATTGGCTATTCAGAAGAAGAACTGAAAGCTATCCCAAATGAGGCTAACTTGGCTCTCAGTTGCGGAAATCCAACAGCCTTAGCCAGCCTCAAAGAAGGCGAGGTTGTACTTGACCTTGGCTCAGGTGGTGGGTTTGATTGTTTTCTAGCTGCAACCAGGGTTGGTCCAAATGGTAAAGTCATCGGAGTGGATATGACACCCGAAATGGTTGAGAAAGCAAGAGACAATGCAAAAAAGAACGGGGTTGAAAATGTTGAATTTAGACTTGGCGAGATTGAAAATTTACCTGTGGGGGATAACTCGGTTGATGTTGTCATAAGTAATTGTGTCATCAACCTATCGGCTGACAAGCCAAGAGCCTTCCAAGAGATTTATAAGGTCTTAAAACCGAGTGGGAGAATAGCGATTTCTGATATTGCCCTTCTCAAAGAGCTTCCTGAGAAAATTCGTGAAAGCATTGAGGCATATGTGGGTTGCGTTGGCGGAGCGATCCTCGTTAAGGATTACAAAAAAATCGTTAGAGCATCTGGACAGAGCTATTTTAGATGGTTTGGGAGAGTGTGAGTCCCTTGAGGGGTATGTGGCCAGTGTTTATGTGGAGGGACATAAATAAACGTCCCCATTTATCGGGCCTTAAAGATATATGAGGAAACAAATCCACGTCTTCTATTCCGGTAGAGTTCAGGGAGTAGGTTTTCGCTTTACAGCTGAAGATATAGCCCGTGATTTAAGAATTACAGGTTGGGTGAGGAACTTACGCAATGGTCAAGTTGAAGTTGTAGCAGAGGCAGAAGAAGAGGCTTTAAAAGATTTTTTGGATAAGATTAATCAATATTTCTCTCGATATATCCATGATGTAGATATAAAGTGGCAGGAAGCTACTGGTGAGTTTAAAGAATTTGGGTTGAGATTCTGATGCGTTACGGTATATTTGCTGATGTCCATTCTAATTTAGACGCATTGGAAGCAGTTATCCACGCCTATAAAAAGGGAGCCATAGATAAATATCTGTGCGCAGGTGATGTAGTGGGATATGGAGCGAATCCTAAGGAATGCGTTGAGCAGGTGAAGATGCTTACTATGGTTACTGTGGCGGGAAACCATGACTGGGCAAGCGTGAATTTATTTGCCACAGATTATTTTAATCTTTTTGCCCGCGAGGCAGTGTCTTGGACAGCGCATAATTTAGATGAACAAAGTAGATATTTCCTAGAACACCTCGGGCTTATCTATAAGAATGAGGATTTGACCATGGTACACGGCACCTTAGATGACCCCCAGGATTTTAACTATCTGACCGGTGATTATATTGTTGCCAAGACCTTTGCCTTACTCAAGACAAATACCTGTTTTGTGGGACATACACATGTGGCTGAGATATTTATTCAAGATAAAGACAACCGCATATACTATCAGGGAGGCAATCACATTGTTATTAAAGAGGAGAATAAATATATTATCAATGTGGGTAGCGTAGGTCAGCCTCGCGATGGCAATCCTCAGGCAGCATATTGTATATACGATACTGATACCAAAATAGTTCAGATTAAAAGGATAAATTATGATATCCAGACCGCCAGAAAAAAGATTATTGCCAGAGGTCTTCCTAGATTCTTGGGAGAGAGACTCCTTGTAGGTAGGTAAAATATGAGCCCAGAAACCAAAAAAGCGATAGAGAAATTAAGAGAGCAAATTAGACACCATGATTACCTATATTATGTCCTGGCTCAACCCGAGATTTCAGATAGAGAATATGATGGCTTGATGAAGAGACTAAAGGACTTAGAAGATAAATACCCTCAATTTAAGACAGATGATTCTCCTACGGTAAGAGTGGGCGCAGGAATCTTAGAAGGATTTAAAACCATAAAACACAAACAGAAGATGGTCTCTTTAGATAATACATATTCCTTTGAGGAATTACAGGATTGGGATGAACGTGTGCATAAAGGATTAGTCAGAAACGAGAGAGTTGAATATGTGGTAGAGCTTAAGATTGACGGTGTAAGCGCAAATCTTACTTATGAGAAAGGAAAATTAACTATTGGGGCAACTAGAGGCGATGGCGAGGCAGGCGAAGATGTAACGGAGAATATAAAAACTATCCGCGCTATACCCTTACGTTTCCTGAATAAAGATATTCCTGATTTTATTGAGATACGTGGAGAAGTTTATATGGAAAGAAAAGACTTTGACACCCTCAATAAGGAAAGAGAAAAGGAAGGAGAAATATTATTTGCCAATCCGCGTAACGCCACCAGTGGTTCTCTAAAACTTTTGGACACGGGCGAAGTCGCCGAAAGAAGGCTTAATTTCTTTGTCCACTCTTTAGGGGAATATAAAGGATTAGATGTTTTGACCCAATGGGAATTTTTAGAGAGGCTAAGGAAATGGGGAGTGCGCACCAATCCACATTCTAAACTTTGTAAGAGTTTGGATGAAGTAATTGATTATTGTAAGATTTGGCAAGAGAAAAGAGAAAAGTTAACCTATGATATAGATGGTATGGTCATCAAAGTAAATAATTTATCCCAACAAAAGAAATTAGGTTTTACCTTAAAAAGTCCGCGTTGGGCAGTAGCATATAAGTTTCCTGCGCGGCAGGCCACAACCGAGGTCTTAAACATTAACCTTCAGGTAGGCAGGACAGGAGTAATTACGCCGGTGGCAGAACTTAAACCCGTAGAATGCGCAGGGGTAATCATTAAACATGCCACACTGCATAATTTTGATGAAATCAAACGCTTAAATGTGAAAAAGGGTGACCGCGTATTGATTGAAAGGGCAGGCGAGGTCATCCCCAAGATAGTGAAAGTGGTGCAGGGTAGGGGAAGACAGCCCTTTGTAATTCCCAAAGCTTGCCCTGTATGTAAAGGTAAAGTGGTGAAGGAAAAAGAAGAGGATGTGGCTTATCGTTGCATTAATCCTTCTTGTCCGGCACAGATTGAGCGCGGCTTAATTCATTTTGCCTCTAGAGCTGCCATGGATATTGAAGGCATGGGCGAGGCAGTAGTTAGCCAATTGGTAAAGTTAAAATTAGTAAAAGACTATGCAGATATTTATAAACTTAAAAAAGAGGATTTATTGAAATTAGAATTATTCAAGGATAAAAAGGCTGAAAATTTACTTTTAGCTATCGAGAAAAGTAAAAACCAACCTTTATCACGTCTTATCTATGCTTTGGGTATCCGGCATGCAGGAGAAAAGGCAGCCTACGTATTAGCGCATAAATTTGTGACTCTGGACAATCTTATAAAAACAAGACAGGAAGATTTTGATGCTATATATGAAGTAGGTTCTGTTATGGCTGGATCTATCGTTGATTTTTTCAGACAGGAGAGTACTCGCAGCCTGATGAAAAAATTAGAAGATGCGGGTTTAAATTTACAGGAAAAAATAATACCTATAAAGAAAACTCTTTTCACTGATAAGACAGTTGTTTTTACCGGAGAGCTAAAAAATTTTAGCAGAAACCAGGCGGAAAGTCTGGTACGCCAATTTGGCGGTAATCCATCTTCCAGTATAAGTAAGAATACGGATTTTGTGGTCGCAGGAGACAACCTAGGCTCCAAATATAACCGGGCAAAGAAGCTGGGAGTAAAGATTATTCATGAAAATGAATTTAGGGAGATGCTCAAATGAAATCCAAAATCCTTTTACTAGTTACTATTTGCTTGTTACTCGTTACTATGTTAGGCTGCGATGCCTTTGTACGGAAATTTACGCGTAAACGTAAAAAAGAGGCGCCAAAAGAAGAAATGGTTTTGGTACCAGAAGAATATAAGCCACCCCAGCTGACCAAGGAAGAGGTCTATCGTCAATATTTTCTCTTCTGGAAGAGTTGGCATGATGAGTTGATCAATTCATTATCTGCAGGCGCAAGCCACAAGAAACAGATAGATTGCATAAATGAAGCGCTAGAAAATTTAGAGCCACTCCGGACGACTTTGCAGGAAGCAAAGCAAAAGAAACTGGACATTTATATTAATCAACTAAAAGATCTAAAGGAATCGATTGCAGAAGATTTATACGGAAATAATGTGGCGCAAAATCGTTTAACTGCTGAGCGTATCAAGAGGGGTATCTTGCGCGATTTTTCTTACGATAAAGTAAAAAAATATTTAGTATGATTTTAGAAACCATTTGCGTAGGGCCAATGCAGGTCAACTGTTATATTCTTGCATCTGACCCTGATAGCCGGGCGATAATTATTGACCCGGGTGACGAAAAGGCAAAAATAGAATGGGTCTTAAAAAGACATAACTTAAAACCAGAATTTATTATCAACACCCACGGTCATATTGACCATATTGGTTGCGATGATAAGTTCGGAATCCCTGTGTATATACACAGGCAGGATTTAGTTTTATTACAAGACCCTAAATTGAATCTATCTACTTTTTTTATGTCCCTTTTTAGCTTAAAATCTAACATCAGAACCTTAGAAGACAAAGAAAATATTGAATTAAACCAGATACAGTTAGAGGTGATTCATGTGCCTGGTCATACACCTGGAGGGATTTCGCTCCTGGTGAAAAAACCTAAAGACAAAATTTTATTTACTGGTGATACCTTATTCTGTCAAGGTATCGGTAGGACTGACTTCCCTGGCGCAGATGAAACCTTACTTATAAAGTCTATAAAGGAAAAACTATT
>JAGUYA010000027.1 GCA_020061545.1 Candidatus Omnitrophota bacterium | reverse complement strand
TCAAAAATCTGGGAAACCGATGGCGATATTCGACCTGAGGAGATTTATCATACTGGTTTTTACCAAGATAAACGACACGCCTATGTAGTTATTTCTGAAGGCTGTTCCAATTATTGTTCTTATTGTGTGGTTCCTTATGTAAGGGGCAAGTTACAAAACCGTAATTATAAAGATATATTAAAAGAGATAGAAGAGGCGGTAGATAAAGGAATAACCAAAGTGACACTTTTGGGACAGAATGTAAACGCATATGATTCAAATCCCAAATCCCAAATCCCAAATCCCAAACAAATCCCAAATCCCAAATCCAAAATTCCAAATTCTGAATCTAAAATTAATTTTATAAATCTCTTGGAGATGGTAAACAAAATTAAAGGGTTAAAAGAGTTCAGTTTTATTACTTCGCATCCCAAAGATACTAGTATTGATTTGTTTAAAGCAATGGCTGATGCGGATAAATTAAAAAAATACCTACATCTACCTGTACAGTCAGGCTCAGACAAAATCTTAAAGCTGATGAACCGCGGATACACGAGAAGATTTTATTTGGATTTAGCCGAGAATTATCGTAAGATGGTAAAGGGCGGGACGTTGACAACCGATATTATTGTAGGTTTTCCCAGCGAAACCGAAGAAGATTTTAAGGATACTTATAATCTGGTAAAAGGGATAGAGTTTGACGCGGCTTATATCTTTAAGTACTCACCCCGGCCCCATACCGAAGCAGAAAAGCTGGTTGACGATGTGGAAAAAAAAGAGAAAGAGAAAAGACACCAGGTAATATTAGAATTACAAAAAAGTATATCAAAGAAGAAAAAGTGTTAAAATCCCAATTTCCAATATTACCAATACTACCAAATAAATCCCAATTTCAAAATCCCAAAAATAAGTTTGGGATTTGGGATTTTGGGCTTATTTGGGATTTGGTAGTATTTGGATTTGGGATTTATCTTGGAATATCTATTTTATGTTCCAATGCTTATGCCTTAAATATAGACAAGGTCAAGGTTTATTTTTTAAATGGCGATTATAAATCTGCGATATCAGAAGGTGAAAAAGCTTTAACAAATTACAGTGGTCATCCTGCTTATTTAGATGAGTTGTATTATATTTTGGGTTTAACTTATTTAAAGGACGGTAATTATCTGCGCGCCTCGGACATATTTGAAATAATCCTCAAAGAGTTTAGAAATAGCACCTTTAAAGATGAGGCAAAGTTAGGTCTGGGCGATACTTACTTTTTAAGAGGAGACTATGATAAAGCGCAAAGGTACTATGAAGAGCTCCTCAACTTTAACCCCCGCACAAAACTCATAGCTTCACTTTATTACCGGCTTAGTCAAATCGGATTTAAAAAAGGAGATACGCAAGCTGCGAAAGAATATTTAGATAAACTAAAAAAAGATTTTCCCTCTAATTTGGAAGTGAAGCTGGATAAAAACCTGTATACTCTTACGGATATCTATTATACGGTGCAGGTAGGCTCTTTTGTGAAATCCACTAATGCCAGGAACCTGTGCGATAAATTAATTAACAAAGGATATGATGCCTACGTGCAGGAAGCAGAGACGAATGGTACCAAGATTTATCGGGTCAAAGTTGGTAGATTAAAATCGCGCTTGGAAACAGCGCAGTTAGAGAGTAAACTCTCAGCCGAAGGTTATCCCACAAAGATCTTTCCTTAAGTTTAATGAGAACAAAAATAGTATTCCTTGTCGGTCCTACTGCCATAGGTAAGACTGAAATTTCCGTAGCTTTAGCCAGAAAGATTAATGCCGAGATTATTTCCTGCGATTCCATGCAGGTCTATAAAGGTATGGATACCATTACTTCAAAACCAACCCTTCTTTTAAGAAAAATAATCCCGCATCATTTAATCAGCATTGTTTCTCCAGATAAAGAATACTGTGTCTTTAGATATTATAAAGAGGTATGCCGGAAGATTAAAGAGATTCAAAAAAGGAGTAAAATACCCCTTGTGGTAGGTGGCAGTGGACTCTATATGTCCATATTGATTGATGGGATATTTCAAAGCGCTTCACCGGACAAGGTTATCCGTAATCGCCTTTATAGGCAAGCAAAAGAGCTGGGGGGCGAATATTTATATAACAGACTTAAAAATATAGACCCCAAAGCAGCCTTAAAAATTCATCCTCATGATACCAAGCGCATTATACGGGCCTTGGAGGTTTTTGAGACTACGACTCAACCAATTTCTAAACTGCAAAAACAGAGAAAGGGTCTTTCAGAAGAATACGAGATAAAGATTTTTGGTTTGAATAGGGAGCGGCATAAACTTTATCAGAGAATTGAAAAGCGAGTTGATAGAATGTTTGCTCAAGGATTGGTTTCTGAAATAAAAAGGCTGCTTAAATTAAAATTAAGTAAGACTGCCAGGTGTGCCATAGGTCTAAAAGAAATAAAAGGTTACCTTGATGGCTTGTATGATTTAGAAGAAGCAAAGTGTCTAATAAAAAGAAACACCCGCTTATACGCTAAACGACAGCTGACTTGGTTTAGAAAAGATAGGCGAATTGATTGGCTTGAGATTAGAGATAAAGAGAAGCCAACATTAGTGGCAAATAGGATATTTAAGAAATTGCTCTCTCGTAGTTCCAATGCGGGTTTGGAATA
>JAGUYA010000100.1 GCA_020061545.1 Candidatus Omnitrophota bacterium | reverse complement strand
CCTGCGCGCAGGAGCGGGGCTAACTTAATCGGAAAATTTATTTTGCGCTTTATCATAGGCTAATTGGATTAACTTAATACATAACTGAGCAAATTCTATACCTACTATCTTGGCTGCCTTGGGCAAGAGACTGGTCTGGGTAAATCCAGGAATAGTATTTACCTCTAGAACAAAGGGGATATTATCTTGGCTTAAAATCATATCCACCCTGGAACAACCAAAACAACCCAACAGTTTATGCGCTGATAAACCCGTATCCTGTATCTTTTTACTAATCTCATCTTCTAATTTCGCCGGCACTACATAATCCGTCATGCCGACCTGGTATTTAGCTTCGTAATCAAAGAACCTTTTTTTGGGAATTATCTCTATTACAGGCAAAGCCTTCTCATCTAATATACCCACAGTCACTTCTCTTCCTTTTATATACTCCTCAATAATTATCTTTGCATCAAAACTAAAAGCTGAATCTACTGCCTTGGCTAAATCTTCTTTTTTATCTACAATAGATAGACCGATACTGGAACCATGTGCGGCAGGTTTCACCACCAGGGGAAAAGATAGGTTATTATTGTGGATTTTCCAATTGGTATTGTAAGTAAACTTATCTTCTACCTTATATTTTGGAACACTTAAACCATAAGCCTGAAAGATCTTCCGCGAGGCAATTTTATCCATAGCGAGCTCACTCGCCATAACACCCGAACCTGTATAAGGAACCTTTAGATTATCCAGAAGTTCCTGTATCTGTCCGTCTTCTCCAAAGCGACCGTGCAGGGCAATAAAGGCCACATCTATTTTTTGGGATTTTATTAAACGCATATTCTCTTCTATATTATCTGTCTTTATATCAATAGCTACCGGTTTAAGCCCAAGTTGATTTAGGCTTTCGTATACCGCTTTTCCCGACTTCAGTGAAATCTCTCTTTCAGAAGAAGACCCGCCCATTAATACGCCTATTCTCCCGAATTGTCCTCCTTTGACTCTTATTGCCATATCTTTATCTCTGGTTTTAAAGTGATATTGAATCTATCTTTTACTTTTTCTCTTACCAAATCCATCAATTTTAAAACATCTCTTGCCTTGCTTCGCCCCAGATTTAAGATAAAATTGGCATGTTTGGAAGATACGCAAGCATCTCCCATCCTTTTATTTTTTAAACCGCATAAATCTATCAATCTACCGGCTGAATCTCCTTTTGGGTTTCTAAAGACACAGCCTGCTGATGGCCAGAATAAATCCTGAGTGGCTTTTCGAAACTCAAGATACTCTTTTATTCTCTCCTTAACTTCCTCTTTGTTTTTCTTCACCAGTCTTAAACAGGTACTTAAAATTATATATTTTGCTAGGCTGGATTCTCGATAACCAAGCTTTATATCTTTTTTACGCAGAGTCTTGATGTTACCCGCAAAATCTATTACTGTAACTGTCTTTACTAAATCTCCAATACAGTGATTACCTCCGGCTACACCTGCATTCATGGCTAATGCTCCGCCTACCGTCCCAGGAATACCGGCTAAAAACTCTGCACCTGATCGGCCGTAATCTTTAGCAAAAAGAATAACTTTATGCAATAAAACGCCGCTCCCTACCTCAAGATGATTATCTTTCCAGGAAATTCTTTTAAAATAAGGCGCGCTTAAGCGCAATACCACGCCCTTTATCCCTTTATCACTTACTAAAATATTGCTACCTCTACCGATTACATAAATGGGAATCCTATATCTTTTTACCAAACTCAGTAGCAATTTTAAATCATGGATATCTTTGGGCTCAATAAAAAATTGAGCCTTTCCTCCGATTTTAAAAGTCGTATGGTTCTTTAACGACTCCCGGAACCTAATTTTTCCTTTTAAGCTCTTCCGCCAATTCATCGCAAGTCTTTACAATATCTCCCGCACCTAAGGTAATCACCAAGTCTTGAGCCTCTATGATTTCCAAAATATGCCTGGCTATCTCTTCTTTAGGCATAAAAATTGCCTGTTTATCTGGAGAATGTTCCTTTATTTTATCATAAATAAGCCTGCCGCTTATTCCTTCTTGCGGCGCTTCGCCCGCAGGGTAGATATCCGTAATAATTACGTAATCGGCTAAATCGAAACTCTTGCTAAATTCATCTAAAAGTAATTTTGTGCGCGTATAGCGGTGTGGCTGGAATATAGCAATAAGCCTGTTAAACTTTAAATTTCTTAATGCGGAGAGCGTTGCCCTGATTTCTGTAGGGTGATGCGCATAATCGTCAATCAACAGATAATCTTTATTATTAAATTTAATTTCGAGTCTTCTCTTGGCACCTTGATAACGCTCAAGCGTCTTTTTTATCACCTTTAAATCTATTCCCAGTTCAAGTCCCAAGGCAATAACTGAAAGGGCATTAGAGATATTATGTTCACCACCCAGTGCCAGATAAAATCTATCTATAAACCCAGCTCTTGCGTGCAAGGGCTGGGTAAATTTATCTTTATAAAAACAATCAAATTCGCAAGTGAGTTCCTTTGTTTTTATATTCTTAGGATATATATGGGTACCCTCTTTTAAGCCAAACATTACATATTTATTTTTATAATCTTTTATTATATCCTTTAAATTTATGTCGTCACTACAAACAAATACGCAGCCATCTTCTTTAGTGTTACTTAAGAATTCCTTAAAAGCGGCAAGGGCATTTTTAAATTCCTTATAGTAATCCAGATGTTCATAATCTATATTGGTAATTATAGAATATTTCGGCCGGTAATATAAAAAGGTGCCGTCAGATTCATCTGCCTCTGCGACAAAAAATTTTCCGTCTCCCAAATAGGCATTAGTGTCTATGTTTCTTAAAACCCCTCCTACTGCTATGGTGGGAGAAAGCCCTGCTTCTAATAACAGGTAAGAAACCAAAGATGCAGTGGTGGTCTTGCCGTGGCTGCCCGTGACCGTGATGACGGTTTCGTCCTCCATCAGGCCAGCCAACGCTTGCGCCCTCCTGACCAGGACAATGCCCTGTCTTTTTGCTTCCTGTATCTCGGGATTATCCTGGTGAATGGCAGAAGAGTAGATAATCAAATCTGCGCCTTTAATATTTATAGTATTGTGACCAATAAAGACTTGCGCGCCTAATTCCTTAAGCTCTGCGGTGATTCTACTTTCTTTTAAATCTGAACCGCTTACTTTTATGCCCCGACGTAAAAGTAGCTGGGCAATACCGCTCATTCCAATACCACCAATCCCTATGAGATGATAATGTTTATTCATATCGGATGAATTTCTCATTTTAGTTTAATGATAAGACGTTATCTGTAAATAGCGTATTTGCATCAACTCTTAAAAGACTATCGTATCTGGAACGCATATCTTTTAACCTCTGGGGATTATTTATAAGGCCATCTATAATCTGCCTTAATATACTGCCGTCCAGCTCATTATCTTTGATGATAATTGCCGAACCTATTTTTTCTAAAGCTCGGGCATTGGCCATTTGATGTTTATAAGCAAAAGGATAAGGGATAATTATTGCCGCAAGTCCGTAAAATATCGTCTCTGCAATTGTACTTGCGCCAGCGCGAGATATAACCAGGTCCGAGGCACTATAGGCATATCCCATAGACTCCAAAAATTTAAACAAGCGGCTATTAATATTTAAATCTTTATAGCTATGCTGCAATAAATCGTAGTCTCTACGCCCTGTAAGATGAATAACTTGAATTTTGAACTTATCCGACACCGTGGATATCGCTCTTAAGAATTCCTGATTGATTCTGTGACTTCCCTGACTGCCTCCCATTATCAGTATGGTAAATTTATCTTCGCTAAACCCAAAGAAATTTAAAGCTTTATCTTTATCTATCCGGACTAATTCTTTGCGTATGGGATTACCCGTAAACACTACCTTTCTTTTATATTTTTTAAAATAATCTTTAGTTTCTGCAAAGGAAACCGCAATTTTATCACTAAACCCGGCCAAGAATCTGTTAGCGCGACCAGGAATTACGTTTTGTTCATGGATTAATGTTTTGATTCTAAATAGCCAGGCAAAGATGAGCGTCGGAATACAGGTCAAGCTACCAAACCCCACTACAATATCGGGTTTAAATTTTAACAGTATAGCTATACTTTCCAAGGAACCTTTAAAAAAATTAAATATAGTCATAAAATTGCTAAAATCAAGATTTAATTTAATAGGAGAAATTGAAATATAATTCACCTTATAGCCGAATTCACCTATCTGATTTGTTATATTGTTTTTTGGCAAAATTAAAAGCGTATCTATATTTTTATGTTTTTCCTTTAAGGTATCTAAAAAACCTAAGGCAGGAAATATATGCCCGCCGCTTGCCCCGGTAATTACTAAAATTTTCACGGGTATTCTCCTGTGCGCGCGATATTCATAAGCATCCCTACGCTGACCATATCAAAAATAAAAGAAGAACCTCCGTAACTGATGAAAGGTAGAGGTAAACCTTTTGTAGGTAATAGACCGCAAGAAACGCCAATATTGATAACTGCCTTAAGAGAAATCATGAGCACGAGGCCCATGCTCAAGAAGTAACCAAATTTATCCGGCGCATGCCTGATTACTTTGAGGCCCTGCTGAATAAAAATTATTAATAATATTATTACGCCTACCGTACCCAATAGTCCCAATTCTTCTCCGATTATAGAAAAAATAAAGTCAGTATGTGCGGCGGGTAGATAAAATAATTTCTGTTTGGAATGCCCCAGGCCCACGCCGAATATCCCTCCTGAGCCCAAGGCAATCTGTGACTGGATGACCTGGAAACCGCTGCCCGGGGGATCCAACCAGGGATTTAAAAAAGACATAATACGCATCCTGCGGTAGGGAACGCTAAAGATCAAGATATAAAGTAGAGGAAGGCTCACCGCAAATACTGATAAAAGATAGGATAGCCGCACACCCGCCACGAAAAGCATAACAAATACCACTATCCCTAGCGCCAAAACCGTGCCCAAATCCGGCTGCATAAGGATTAATAAAGCCATAGCCCCTAAAATAAACATCGGCGGCAGAAAACCTCTGCCGAACATTCTTATCTGGTCGCTTTTGCGGGTAATAAAATCCGCCATATAAACAATCATCGCTATATTGGTTAATTCCGAAGGTTGGAAACTAATAAATTTTAATCTAAACCACCGGCGCGCGCCAGCCACTTCTCTACCTACCCCCGGAATTAAAACCAAAACCAGTAACAAAAAAGATAAGGCCAATATAGGTTTGGCCCAATTTCTGTACCTTTTATAATCTGTACTCATTACTAATAATGTCAGAAATGCTCCGATGATAAAAAAACTAACATGTCTTTTTAGAAAAAAGAAACTATCTTTATATCTTTCCCAGGCATAAATGCTCGAGGCACTATAGATCATTACCATGCCAATACATATCAAAATAACTGTGATAGTAAATAGATTTATCCTGACGTTGCGTACCATATTGAATTAAACAGTTACTATTGGTTACTATCAGTTACTAATGGTTACCTGTCTGCCTGAACAGGTGAGGCTTTTTTGTAACCTTTAGTAACTATCAGTAACAAACTTATCATTTCACTTATTGTTAGTAACTTTTAGTAACAATTCTTTAACTGCCTTTTTAAAACAATTCCCTCTTTCTTCGTAATTAGAAAACATATCGAAGCTGGAGCACATCGGTGAAAGCAACACGCAGTCGCCGGATTTTGCCTTGGAAAAAGCCAGGTTAACCGCTTCTTCTAATGTAGGGGCTTCGTAAATAGCCAAAAATCCTCTCAACGCATTTTTTATTTTCTCTCTCGCCTCTCCAATTAAAATTACTTCTCTTACCTTTTTGTGGATTAAGTCCAAAATCACGCTATAGTCCACGCCTTTATGCCTACCTCCGGCAATTAAAATTACAGGTTGAGGGATATTTTTTAATGCCCACACCGTCGAATCTACAGTTGTACTCTTAGAATCATTGATAAAGGTGATATTATTTATTTCTGTGACATACTCAAGACGATGCTCAATGCCTTTAAATTCTTTAAGTACTTTCAAGCATAATTCTTTATTTATGCTTAATATCGAACCTACAGCTAAAACCGCAGCTTCATTAGGGTTTAAATCCGGCGTCTTAGAAAAATATACTACTTTGGCCTTTATCTCTTTAGCTAATTCCTTGACCACTGGGTCATTGTAATTTAAAACTGAATAATCAGATTTATCTTGATTCATAAATATGCGCTTTTTTACCGCAAGATACTCCTCTATGTTTTTATATCTATCCAAATGATTACAAGTAATATTAAGTATCACAGAGACTTTTGGCTTAAATTCCTGTATTGTCTCTAACTGAAACGAACTCACCTCCAGGCAGACAAAATCACCTGCTTGCAATTTTTGGACTTCTCCACAGAAAGGATTACCGATATTACCACAGACAAAAACCTTTTCTCCTTTTGCCTCTAATATCTTACCAATTAACGTAGTGACAGTGGTTTTACCGTTTGAACCTGTAACTGCAATCACGGCGGCGGGACATAAAATCCAGGCCAGTTCTATCTCTGCTACGATGGGTATTTTAAATTGCTTAGCTAAGACTATAGGTAATGCGGTCTCTGCTACGCCAGGAGAGACAACAATGAGGTCTTTATCTTTGATGAATTCCGGTGAGTGCTTACCTATTTCAATTTTTATATTCTTTGATTTTAACTTCGATGCATTTAAACGCGTGGAATCGTTATCCTGATTATCTGTCACGCTTACCTTGGCGCCTAAATCAAAGAGCAAGTTAACGCAGGCCAGGCCAGAACGGGCAAATCCTACTACGGTGACTTTTTTGTTTTTAAAATAACTCGTATTTCGCATAAAAATTATGACTATCTTATCTTGAGAGTAACCAAGGTAAGCAATGCTAAGAGACTTGCGATAATCCAGAATCTGACAATCACCTTATTTTCTGGCCAATTGAGGAATTCAAAATGATGATGTAAAGGAGCTATTCTAAATATGCGTTTCTTCGTAAAACGAAAAGAAGCTATTTGTAAAATTACTGATAATGCCTCCAGGACAAATATGCCTCCTACAATCATCAAAAGTAATTCTTTCTTTATTAATAACGCTACGATTCCTATTGCTCCACCTAAAGCCAAAGAGCCCACATCTCCCATAAAAATTGAGGCAGGATAACAATTAAACCATAAAAAACCCAAACCCGCACCTAAAATACTGGCACAAAATACGGTCAGTTCACCGCTACCTCTAATATAAGGTATGAGAAGATAATCACTAAACTTTATATTGCCTGAGACATAACTTAAGACGCTAAAAGCCAAAGCTACCATCACCACAATACCTATAGCTAAGCCATCTAAGCCATCCGTAAGGTTGACGGCATTAGAAGAACCCGTTATCACCAGAATAACAAAGAGTATGTATATACCGTCTAAGTTTAAGGATACGTCTTTTAAAAACGGAAAATCTAATTTGATACTATGCTGAGGGTCTAAGAATAGAACTATGCCCAAGATTAATCCCAGGAGAATTTGGCTGGTCAACTTTGCCGTTGCCGTCAAACCTTTAGACCTTTTCTTTATCTGTTTTAAATAATCGTCAATAAATCCTGTTACGCCTAACCAGACAGTAGCAAATAAAACAATGATGATATATTTATTAAATATATCCGCCCAGAGTAACGTAGAAAATAATATCGCTGATAAGATTAAAATTCCTCCCATTGTCGGCGTATTCTTCTTATTTTCATGTAAGCCATCTAAGCCGGGACTGTCTCCCTTGGTAATCTTTTCTCCTATTTTTAATTCCTTTAGTTTTTTTATGAGTATTGGCCCGAAGATAAGGCTGATAAGAAAGGCGGTCAATGCTGCCATGGCAGAACGAAATGTAATATAGCGGAAGAGATTAAAAACAGAAATTAAGTGATGTAAAGGATAGAGTAAATGATAGAGCATTTTTAATTAAAGACTTCCTCCATCTTCAT
>JAGUYA010000029.1 GCA_020061545.1 Candidatus Omnitrophota bacterium | reverse complement strand
ATTTTATTCTTCCTTTTTCTCCCGCGTCATCAAATCTCTCACTGCTTTCTTGGGAGATTTATTTTTGTAAAGAACAGCATAAACTTCTTTAGTTATAGGCATATCTACCTTATATTTTAAGCTTAATGCATATGCTGATTTTGTCGTCGCTATACCCTCTGCTACCATTTGCATATGGTCGGTTATTTGCTTTAAAGATTTTCCTTTACCAATCTGCTCACCTACAAATCTATTCCGACTATAGGGACTGATACAGGTAGTGACTAAATCGCCCAATCCGCTTATCCCGCTAAAAGTCGCGACCTTAGCACCCATAGTAAACCCTAGTCGGGAAATCTCTGCAAGCCCGCGCGATAAAAGAGCAGCCTTTGTATTTGTACCAAAACCTAAACCGTCAGATATACCGCAAGCAATGGCAATGATATTCTTTAGGCTCCCCCCTAATTCTACACCGATAACATCGTCATTTGTATAAACTCTAAATCGCTCAGTCATAAAAATACCCTGGAGATATTTTCTTAAGTTTCTATCATAAGAAGCAATTACACAAGCAGCGGGTATCCCTTTAGCTACCTCGTGGGCAATGGTTGGACCGGAAAGTATTGCCAGTCTTATATTACCCATCTCCTCATGTATAATTTCGGACATTCTTTTAAGCGTTCCCATCTCTATGCCTTTGGTAACGCTTAAATATATAGCACCTCTGGGGTAATCCAGCTGCTTCACTTTTTTTAAAATCTTACGCAGGTGTTGAGAAGGAACAGCAAAAATTATTAAATCCTTATCAGGAACTGCCTCATTTAAGTCAGGAGTGATTTCTATGCCATAAGGTATCTTAATTTGCGGTAAGAATTTAGTATTTATTCTTTTTTTATCTAAATAAGAAACGTAATCTGGAAATGCACCCCAGAGATTGACCTTAAAACCCCTACGATGGAGTAATATTGCTAATGTTGTACCCCAGCCACCGTCACCTAAAACTGTAATATTAAGACCTTTCATCTTCTGTTGTATCCCCTCGCTCTTCTTGTTCTTCGCGCTCCTCTCCTTTTTGCTCCAGCAACTCTTCTTCCTGTTCTTCTTCTTGTCCTTCCTTTTGTTTTCCTTGCGTAAAGTAGCTTTTGGGATATATATGTGTGGAATCCTTTTCTTTGCGGGTGATAAACTGGATTCCTGTATCGTAAGTGTTATCATCTCTATGCTCTACCCTCGCCACTTTACCAATAACTCCATTTTGATAAATAAAACTCCTTTTTTCTAAGGCTTTACAAATACTCAAGGTATCCCTATCAAAAGAAAGCCACAATATATCGTCTTTTTTTACCTTCTCTTTTATATTACAAAGTAGACCCGCCGGACTTATATTTGAGGTGTAACCTTGGAGCAATTTATGAATGGTTTCTTCTTTGCATATCTTATAGGCAAGAGGGGTGACATAATCCAGTCTTAAGAATTGCCGGCGTTCAGACCCTTTGTATTTATCTTCTTTAACCATTCCTCTTAATCCCGCCTTGGGATAACCCCGTGTCTGGCGAGCGCCTGGGGATTGGATTTACCCCGCCCTTTCTTAATCTAGCGTACTTCTTGTAATGAGAAAGGGCGGGGTTTATTCGTCCTAATCTTGGCTAATTCCCAGCTGTAATCATAAAGATGCAAACCTTTACTGGCAGCAATAATCTCGCCATCGCCCACCCCAATTTCTTCTGCCATATATTGCTTTACTAATTGTAACCCGCCCAGATTAGAAGGAAATCCGCCCCAGAGGTCCCAAGAGCGAAAATATAAAATAAAATGTAGTTTTCCATAGCGCACCCTGGTATCTATAAGCCTCAGACACGGTGGGTCAACTAACTTGATATCTGAAGGCATACCAATCTCCATTATAGCCTGGTTAGTGCCAAATCCTTTTTCTTTGTAAATCTTGATTACCTCCTCCACTTGATTCACGTTTAGAGGCATTTCCTTAATCATTTCTTTGCCATCGATATTCTGCCTTACTTTTACTTTCGGCTCAACTAACCTTTCTCCATAGGTGTAATCCTCGGTTGCGGTTTTTACACCCGTCAGAAGATAATTTAAATAACCCCGGATATATTCCATATCCGTCGGTACAGGTATACTCATTCCTTCTGGAATTATAGGAATAATTTGATGGCTGGGTTTACGTACCTTCACCACGACAAAGTCAAACTCCAGGCGCTTCTGTCCTTCGTAACTGCCCTTGGTAATGGTATAAACATGGCCTTTATCTAAAATTTCAGATAGACACTGAAACCAGGCATCATCCAAGTCAAAGGCATCAATAAATACTGGTTCTAAAAATTCGCGTTCCATTATAAGTATTTATTTAACAGCTGGTCCTTGACATCTTCGATGTCAAGGATTCAATTCGCACAAATAAGTTATGTCGCCCAAGAGTAAAAAGTAATATCTCCATAACTTATGTGCTCATTGAAAGCGGGAGACGGGAATTGAACCCGCGTATATAGCTTGGAAGGCTATTGTTCTACCACTGAACTACTCCCGCGTTATATTGGTGGGCAGGAGAGGATTCGAACTTAAAATTTCTTCTGCCCCCTTTATTGGAAATTTTAATCCTGAGGCCGTAAGGCCGAAGGACAACTTCCATCAACTAAT
>JAGUYA010000030.1 GCA_020061545.1 Candidatus Omnitrophota bacterium | reverse complement strand
TGATTCTAGCATTAAGAAAAAATAATTTTTTTCTGCTCGGCGATGCTTTATTTAATAGTTTAGAGCAAGTTACGACTAAGTTATATCCTCAAATAACGCGCATCAGAGAGAAGCTTATCCAGATGGGCGTGAAATCAATCTTGATGTCCGGCAGCGGGCCAGCAATTTTTGGTGTGGTTTCTTCAAGAAAGGAGGCCCTATCTTTATGTAGGCAGCTGAAGAGAAACGGCTCTTTTGGTAAGGTTTTTGTGACACGGACACAGTAAATTAGACAACAAGGAGGTAAATCGATGGAGATAACTGAGGTAAGGGTATTCTTAAAGGATTCGCCGGACAAAAAACTCAAGGCGTATGTAACTGTTACTTTTGACAACGCCTTTGTGGTCAGAAACATAAAGGTAATAGAGGGCACCAGCGGCCTATTTATCGCTATGCCTTCCAGGAAGATAAAACAGACCTGTCCCAAGTGCGGTTTTAAGAATGAATTGCGTTCTAAATACTGCAACCAATGCGCAAGCCAGCTACCTTTAGCGCCTCGGCCGGCAACTGCGGAAGCCTCAATCAGTGCTCAGTTAGAACATAGAGATATCGCCCATCCCATAACACAGTCCTTCAGGGAATATTTACAGAAGCGAATCTTAGAAGCATACGAACAGGAAAAAGCAAAGGGTTCTAGTTTTTTTGGGCAGACAACAGTCCCAGATTAATAAAATCTATTTTTAATGGTATACCAGGAAAGTATAAAACACTTTCCTCTACCACTTGAAAATCGCACTTTAGAGTTATCGCCGAAGGCGATTTTCTTGAATTTATTTTGGGACGTTGTCTCCCGCGAAGCGGAATCCCGCAGTGATTCTAAAGAAATAAGTGCGGGACAATGGTAGGACGCGGTAAGGTCGTACTAATATTTGCCCGGTAGTGTAATGGTAGCACATCAGAATTTGGGTCTGACTGTTGAGGTTCGAGTCCTCACCGGGCAGTTTATACAACTAAAGAGGACGAGAACCCTTTGAAATATGATACTATACGAAGAGATATTACGTGAATTCCAGAAGCAAAAGGTGAAATATGTGCTTGTAGGAGGTATTGCGGTTAATCTACTTGGGTTTTTACGCAGCACTGCCGATATGGATATTCTCGTTGAAATGAGCGATGATAATTTTAGGAAAGTGGTTAGTATTTTGAAGAAAAACGGATACCGGGTAAAACAGCTAGTGGATCCTATGGCAATAGCAAATGCCAAGATAAGACATGACTGGATTCATAATAAACATATGAAGGCGTTCAACTTCTATAAAGAAGATGAGTTGAAGGAAGTGGATATTATCATAGAATCTCCCGTGTCCTATGAAGAAGCAAAAAAGGATGCCTTAAAATTTAAGATAGAAGATACAGTATTACCCATAATTTCCATAGACAACCTTATTAAAATGAAGAGGAATACCGGCTGTAGCGTAGATAAATTTGATATTGGAGAGCTGAAGAAAATAAAAAAATTAAAGAGGATTAAATGATTTTTGAGTGGGAACGAGAAGAGCAAAGATTGATAAGGTTTATGAAGATACCTGCGAAAAAGAAATTGGAGTGGTTGCGTCAAATGAACGAGTTTCTCTGCAAGGTCTCAACGAAGAGGCAAAGGGCTATTTATCAGAAATTAAGGGAAAGGCAAGGATGAAAAATATCGCTTGCATAATTTTAGCCGCAGGTAAAAGCACGCGGATGAGATCAGACCTTCCTAAAGTTTTGCATCCCCTTTGCGGAAGGCCGATGTTAAGTTACGTCTTGGATTTGGTTGATGTTTTAAGGATAAAAAAGGTCATTGCTATCCTAGGGCATAAACGCCAAGACGTCAAAATTTTACTTAAGCCTGGCATAAAAGTAGTGATACAAAAAAGGCTTTTAGGTACAGCGAATGCGATTAAAACTGCCCTGCCTTTATTGCGAAATTTTAAAGGCACGGTGTTAGTTCTGTATGCAGATAATCCTCTTTTAAAGAAAGACACCATAAGAAAATTATTAGAGCATCATCTCAAAAATAATTTAGATGCCACCCTCTTGACAGCAAAAACAGATAAACCCACCGGTTACGGCAGGGTTTTAAGGGATAAATACGCCAGTATCTCGGGGATTGTAGAAGAAAAGGATGCGGATGATTTTCAAAAAGATATCCAGGAAATTAATACAGGAATCATCTGTTTTAATAAAGATAAATTAGTCGAGGCTTTAAGGTATGTTAAAGCCAATAATCGCAAGAAAGAATATTATCTTACTGATACCATAGGCATCCTTTATAAAAAAGGTGGCCTTATAGATAGTGTGAAAATTGCTGATGTCAATGAGGCGCTAGGCATAAATTCGCGGCAAGATTTAGCTAAAGGCAACTCAATTATGCAACACCGGATTAACGCAGAATTAATGCAAAAAGGTGTCACCATTATTGACCCGGATTCTACTTTTATAAGTTATGGTACCCAGGTTGGTCGAGACTCTACGATTTATCCCTTTACAGTTATTGAAAGAGATGTTAAAATTGGAAGACATTGTTTTATTGGTCCATTTGCCCATTTAAGAGAGGGCAGCCGCCTCCAAGACGACATCGTGGTAGGCAATTTTGTGGAGATTGTGCGTTCAAAACTCTCCCGTCGAACTTTAGTAAAACATTTTAGTTATCTTGGTGACAGCCAGATAGGTCATTCAGTGAATATCGGCGCAGGAACGGTTACGGCAAATTTTGACGGCAGGAAGAAAAATATTACGGTCATAAAAGATAAGGCTTTTATCGGGTCGGATACCGTATTAGTTGCACCCGTTAAAGTGGGTAAATCAGCCAGGACCGGTGCCGGTACAGTTGTAGTTAAGAATAAGAATGTTCCCAATGGCGCAACCGTTGTAGGTGTGCCGGCAAGACCCCTTAAAAAGGTTGCATGAGGTTACAGGATGTTACATGAAGTTACAAGAGGTTACTTAAAAACAAAAAGTAACTTCTTGTAACGTCGAGTAACCTCTTGTAACATTGAGTAACCTTTTAAAAGATGAGGTAAGATGTGGATAAGTTAGCAATATTTAGCGGAAACGCACACCCAGAGTTGGCCAAAAGCATTTGTAAGTATCTTAAGGTCAAACTGTCAAATGCGTTGGTAGGAAGGTTTAGCGAAGGAGAAATACGGGTTAAGATTAATGATAATGTGCGGGGCAAAGATGTATTTATAGTTCAGCCTACCTGTCCTCCTCCCAATGATAATCTGATGGAACTTTTAATTATGATTGATGCCTTAAAGAGGTCATCGAGTCAACGCATTACGGCAGTGGTTCCCTATTTTGGTTATGCCCGGCAGGATAGAAAGGACCAGCCTCGCGTACCCATCACCGCAAAATTAGTGGCTAATCTCTTAACCACCGCAGGAGCAGATAGAATCTTAACCATGGATTTACATGCTGGTCAGATACAGGGTTTCTTCGATATACCCGTCGACCATCTCTTGGCAGTAGGTGTTTTTATAGATTATCTTTCGAAATTAAAGCTTAAGGATGCGGTGGTGGTTTCTCCTGATGTGGGTGGCATAAAAATGGCTAGGGCTTATGCGAAGAGACTCTCTGCAGACCTGGCCATAATAGATAAGAGACGCGACTCACCAGAGAAGACAGAAGCAATGTATATCTTAGGTGAGGTGGAAGGTAGGAATGCTATCATTGTTGATGATTTAATTGCTACAGGTAGCTCTTTGATTGAGGCGGTCCAGGCATTAAGGAAAGCTAAAACTAAGAGTATGCATGCGGCGATTACGCACGGAGTTTTGTCTGGCCCGGCCATAGAGCGTCTGGATAGATGCAAAGATTTAAAGGAACTATTAATTACCGATAGCATTCCCTTAGATGACCATAAAAAACATCCCCGGATTAAAGTTCTATCTGTAGCCAGTCTTTTAGGTGAAGCAATAAAAAGGATTCACCATGAGGAATCCGTGAGTTCCCTGTTTGATTAATTTAATACACGAATAAGCACTAATTCGCCCAGTAATTTTAGTATGTAAGGCTCACGCGAATAATCACGAATTTATTCGTGTTGATTTGTGTGCAATTCGTGTGAATTCGTGCTATGAGGAGCGATAGCGACAAATGGAAGACATAATCTTAGAGATTTTAGCCAGAGAGGAATTAGGTAAAAACAAGGTCAAGGATTTAAGAACAAAAGGTTTTATCCCTGCGGTTATTTATGCAGAAGGAAAAGAGTCCTTACCTATAAAGGTATCCCATAAACAATTATTGCAACTGATACACCAGCATCGGTTAGAGAGCGCCGTGATTAATTTAAAGATAAAAGACGACAAGAAGCAAAAAAGTAGATCCTGTTTAATTAAAGAGATTCAATATGACCCGGTTAAGGGCGATGTAATACATGTAGATTTTAACGAAATTTCCTTGACCAAGATTATCAAGGTAAATGTGCCTGTGGTGGCTAAAGGCGAACCCATCGGCGTAAAACAAGAAGGGGGTTCTTTAGAGCATATACTTTGGGAAGCTGAGGTGGAGTGCTTACCCACGGAAATACCCAAGGAGATTGAAGTAGATGTGAGCCAGTTAAAGATTGGCGATACTATCCATATAGAAGATATTACCTTTCCTTCTCAGATTAAGGTTTTAAATGCTCCGGAGGCAATTGTTTTCTCTGTAAGCGCACCCATTAAAGAAGAAGAGGTAGTAGCGCCGGCTGTGGAAGGCGAAGAAAAACAAGAGCCAGAGGTAATCAAAGAAAAGAAGGAAGTAGCGCCCGAGGGCGAAGAGGAAAAAGAAGAAAAAGAAGTAGTTAAAGATTAGGTTACTAAAAGTTACTAATTCCAAGTAAAACGACAGTTTGTTACTAAAGGTTACCAGGGGTTACAAAAAACAAACTAACTATTAGTAACCAACAGGGTAGCTAAATTTGTATTAGTAACCCATAGTAACCGATAGTAACTTTAGTGATGAAATTAATCGTCGGATTAGGCAACCCAGGAAGGATT
>JAGUYA010000041.1 GCA_020061545.1 Candidatus Omnitrophota bacterium | reverse complement strand
GGCACAACATAATCCTCCTCCACAAAAGAATTCCAACTATTACAATCAGGGCATCTGCCCAGCCATTTGGGAGACTGATAGCCACACTCCTGACAAGCAAATACTGTCTTGGTCTTCATATAATCTATTTTTTCTCTGGCTTCTCTTTCCCCTTCCAGAACAATTTCCAGGGATGTTTTCTTATATCTATAACCAATGCCTCTAATTCCTTATATATCGTATCATCATAAAGAAGTTTACCGACCGTGCCTTCTCTATTGACTATCTTCAGGAGTCCCTCATTTAAATTTTGGGCAATACCTTTGGCTAACACAGAGACGTCTTGCATGGGAATAGGGTCAACACCCACGAGAGTCCCTTTTGGCGCGAGAGTATTGTCATACTCTTTGCCGGGCATAATCTCAATATATTTTTCACCTAATAAGCCTAAAGTGTTTACCCAGATGCTTGAGTCAACAGGGACCTTTACAGTTTTATTAATGGAACAGACTATCTGTACTTTAGGTTTAGGATTATCCGCTGCGGTAACAAAGTTTATCACCTTAACCTCTCCCACATCCACTCCGGCAAATCTTACCGGAGCGCCGATTTTGACGCCATTGGCAAAGTTAAAAATAAAGTTAAGCTCGTAGCCAGTAGTCATAGTCTTAAAGTCTCCGATGGATAAAACAAAAATCGTCAAAATCAAAAGACCTGTAAAAACAAAAATCCCTACCTTTAATTCTAATTTTGATTGACCGAATATCATTTATAACCTCCGTATTGATAGGTTACTCGAAGTTACAAGAGGTTAATCAAGGTTACAAGAAGTTACTTGTCTGTTGATAGACAGATTTTTCGTAACCTCATGTAACGTCTTGTAACATCCTGTAACTTCGTGTAACATCAAAAATATTTTATCTGAACTCTTCCAGTGTTTCCGTAATCGGACCCTGTGCTAATCCGTTGATAAACTGGTGTACTACGGGATGCTGGGTATTCTGGATTTCTTCCGGGGACCCTTGAGCAATAATCTTACCCTGATAAAGCATAGAGATTTTATCCGCTACTCTGTATGCACTTTTCATATCATGGGTTACTACAACAGAGGTAACCTTTAATTTATCATGAAGACTTTTGATCAGTTCATTTATGCTATCTGCTGTAATCGGGTCAACACCGGTTGTAGGTTCATCATAAAATATAATATCCGGTTTTATGCATATTGCGCGGGCCAAAGCCACACGTTTTTTCATCCCGCCGCTTAACTCCGCAGGCGTAAGATTTACAATACCGCCCAACCCCACCAAAGACAATGCCTCTTCTATCCTTTCCAATAATTCTTTCTGGCTAATTTTGGTATGTTCGATAAGGCCGAACCCTACATTCTCACCCACGGTTAAAGAATCAAAGAGCGCGCCGCCTTGAAAAACTAATCCAATTCTGAGCCTCAAATTATCTAATTCTTTTTCGTTTAATCTGCCGATGTCTAAGCCATCCACAAAGACTTGACCGCTATCTGGTTTTAATATGCCCACAATATGCTTTAATAAAACGGATTTACCGCAACCTGAACGGCCGATAATCACACAGGTGGTCCCTTTTTCAATAGTAAGATTAAGATTATCTAAGACTTTATGCGTATTGAATGTTTTGGTCAGTTCTCTTATTTCTATCATCTTATGGGAAGATAAAATAAAATAAGGCAGTGAAGAAACAGTCACAGGCAATAATCAGAATAAACATAGTTACTACCGCCCGCGCCGTGGCTTTACCCACACCCTCTGCCCCGCCTTCTACCTTGAATCCTTCATAACAGCTCACAAAGGCAATGATCATGCCGAAAAATACTGCCTTAAACAGGCCGGTGAATAAATCTTTGTAGAGCAGGGCGCTAAAGGTAATATACCGATACATGCCCGAAGAAACGCCTAATTTATTTACACAGATAAGATAACCACCGAATATACCGATGATATCGGCATACAACGTTAAGAGCGGCTCCATTATACACAAAGCTAAAAGGCGCGGTACTACCAGATATTTTATGGGGCTGGTGGCGAGTGTCTGCAGGGCATCTACTTGTTCGGTGACCTGCATAGAGCCAATTTCAGCGGTAATGGCTGCGCCTACTCTACCTGCCACGACGAGCGCAGTAATAACCGGCCCCAGTTCTCTGACCATAGAAAGCGCCACAATGCTGCCAATGTACATCTCAGCTCCCAGCCGCTGCATTTGATAGGCAGTCTGCAACGCCATAATCACACCGATGAAGAAAGCAATCAGGGAAACTATAGGCAGACTATCCATACCTGCTTTCTTGCATTGTTCAAAGATGCGCTCTTTTTTCAGGGGCGGGATAAACAACCAGTAAAAAGTCTGAATTGCTAAAGTACTTAAACTCCCCAAAAACGAGAAAAAGGCCAGCACCTTTTTACCTAAAATTAAGAATAGTTTTTTCATTATTCAAAAACCAGCTCTTGATTATGGCGTAATACTTTCACCGTCGAACCTTCTTGAAACCTCTGGGAGATTATTTCCGAGGCTAAAGGGTCTTCCAGGAACCTTTGTATTGTTCTTTTTAAGGGCCTGGCGCCAAATATAGGGTCAAAGCCTTTCTCAATGAGGAATTCCTTTGCCTCAGGTGTCACATCCAAAGTGATATTGTGGTCCTTGAGCCTCTCAGCCACAAAACCTATTTCGATATCAATAATACGCTGTAAATCCTCTTTTACCAGCGGCTGAAAAACAATAGTGTCATCTATGCGGTTTAAGAACTCCGGTTTAAAAGTGCGCTTTACTTCCTCCAGTAATTTTTCTTTCATTTCCTGATAAGTTATCTTATCTTTCTGAGCTTTAAAACCTAAAGAACTGGTTTTACGAATTAAATCCGCGCCTATATTAGAAGTCATAATGATCACCGTGTTCTTAAAATCCACTTTCCTGCCAAAACTATCCGTGAGCCGGCCGTCTTCAAATACCTGAAGAAGGAGATTAAATACATCCGGATGCGCCTTTTCAATTTCATCCAATAATATTACTGCATAAGGCCTGCGCCTGACTTTCTCAGTAAGTTGCCCGCCCTCTTCGTAACCCACATATCCAGGCGGAGCGCCGATGAGACGGGAGACATTAAATTTTTCCATATATTCTGACATATCTAATTGTAAAAGCGCATCTTCGTCGCCAAACATAAATTCTGCTAAAGCGCGGGCTAAAAGGGTCTTACCCACGCCTGTGGGACCTAAAAATACAAATGAACCAATGGGCCTTTTCGGGTCCTTGATACCTGCCCGCGAACGCCGAACCGCATGAGCAATCGCACCTATCGCCTCATCCTGGCCCACTACGCGTTTATGCAGTTCTTCCTCTATCTTTAATAATTTCTCGCCCTCTTTTTCTTCTAACCTGAATATGGGGATACCTGTCCATTGAGAAACAATCTTAGCAATCTCTTCCTCGCCTACTTCGGGCCGCATTTTATCTTTGGCCTGCGACCACTCGCGGTTCAATTGTTCTAACTCCTGGCGCGCCTGCCTCTCCTGGTCTCTGAATGAGGCTGCTTTTTCAAAATCCTGACTCTTGATAAAGGCCTCTTTTTCCTTTCTTATTGTCTCTACTTTTTCTTCCAGTTTCTTGATCTCAGGCGGCACCACTAAAACATTTAATCTGGCGCGCGCACCTGCCTCATCAATTATATCCACTGCCTTATCCGGCAAGAACCTGCCTGATATATAACGGTCAGATAATTTTGCTGCTGCCTCTAATGCCTCATCTTTAAAGGTCACCCGATGGTGTGCCTCATATTTATCCCGCAGGCCTTTTAATATCTCGATTGTCTGTTCCACAGAGGGCGGCTCAACCATAATGGTCTGGAATCTTCTTTCTAATGCCGCATCCTTTTCAATATATTTTCGGTATTCATCCATAGTGGTCGCGCCGATACACTGCATCTCGCCGCGGGAAAGTGCGGGTTTTAAAATATTCGAGGCATCGATTGCGCCTTCTGCTGCACCCGCGCCCACGAGCGTGTGTAATTCATCAATAAAAATAATGACATCCTGAGAGCGTTTTATTTCTTCCATCACTGCCTTGATTCTTTCCTCAAATTGACCGCGGTATTTTGTTCCCGCAACCATAAGAGCCAAATCTAAAACAATGATACGTTTATTGCGTAATATCTCAGGAACATTTCCCGCCACAATGGCCTGGGCCAGACCTTCTACAATGGCCGTCTTTCCCACTCCGGCCTCGCCTAATAAAACCGGGTTATTCTTGGTGCGCCTGCTTAATATCTGAATAACCCGTTCAATTTCATTGTGCCGGCCAATTACGGGGTCAAGTTTATTGTCTCTAGCTAATTCAGCCAGGTTTCTACCAAAGGCATCCAATGCCGGAGTCTTTGTCTTGGGTTGCGCTTGACCAAAGCTAGGCAATGCCGAACCCAAGAGTTCCATAACTTCGTTTCTCAATGTATTTAAATCTAATCCCATATTTAATAATACCTGAGAGGCCATACCTTCGCCTTCGCGTATAAGCCCTAATAGAAGATGTTCTGTGCCGATATAATTGTGCCCTAATGACCGCGCTTCTTCTGCAGCTAATTCTAAGGCCTTCTTTGCGCGGGGGGTAAAAGGTATATCTCCGATAATTTGTGTTGTGGGTCCAGGCTGCACTAACTTCTCAATCTCCAGGCGTATCTTTTCTAAAGAAACGCCCAACTTCTGCAATACAGCTGCTGCTACACCTTCGCCTTCACGGACCAAACCCAGAAGTATATGCTCTGTTCCGATATAATCGTGATTAAAACGCCTGGCCTCTTCCTTGGCCAAGATAATTACTTTTCTGGCTCTCTCTGTAAATCGATTAAACATTGCCCCTCCATTATATATTGCTACATCATCAGTTTATTTCTAATTAACTCTGCCCTTTTCACATCCCTTTCTTGAGCAGAAAGCTTTTTATTCTCTATTTTCTGTAGATGCGCAGGCTGGGTAATAATAAATAATTCATTTATCGTGCGTCGGTTGAGCTCTTTAATCATCCCCAGGTCGCAACCTAATCTTACCATAGATAAGAGCTCTATAGTTTCCTGACTGGTGATAATGTGCGCGCTCTTAAGGATACCCAGACTGCGATTAATTTTATCTTCTAAAGCCGCTTTATTTCGCGCCAGCATGGTTTCTCTGGCCTGATTTTCTTGTGTAATGATCTGATTAATAATACCATTAATATTTTCAATAATTTCGCCTTCACCATGTCCTAAAGATACTTGATTGGAGACCTGAAAGAAATTACCTGTGGCCTGTGTGCCTTCGCCGTATAGACCGCGCGTGGTAAAACTCAATTTGGCAAGAGCAGCTAACACGCGGTTAATCTGACCGGACATGACCAGTGCCGGTAGATGTAACATCACTGAACCGCGCATACCTGTGCCAGCATTGGTAGGACAGGCAGTCAGATAGCCCCAGTCTGACAAGAAGGCAAAATGTAATTCATTAGCCAGGCTGTCGTCTATCTTGTTAATGTTGTTCCAGGCATCAAAGAGATTAAATCCCGACTGCATGTATTGCATGCGGATATGGTCTTCCTCGTTAACCATTATCGCCACTCTCTCTTCTTCATCGATGACTACTGCTTTATGATCTGTCCTCTGCGCATGCTCAAGAGACATCAGGTGTCTTTCCACTAAGAATTGTTTATCTATGCTGTCTAAATCCGCTAATTTAAGGAACAGTGCCTTTTTGAGAAACTCCACATTCACCAAAGCCTCATTAATTGTCTTTAAGGCCTGCTCACTTTGTTTCTTATTCGCCCAGTGCGGAAAAGGAACTTTATCTAAATTCCTGGCTAAGCGTATGCGGCTGGAGAGCACAATATCTGCATGCGGACCTGTATCTTTCAACCACTCACTAGTGTGATTTAAAAGGTCATTTAGTTCCATTTTACTCCTTTGCCTCATTATCGCCCTGCGCTGATTTTTTCTCCAGTTCTCTGAGCTGGTCACGAATCTTAGCTGCCTCTTCAAACGCCTCCATCTCAATTGCCTGCTGGAGCCGGCGACGTAATTCCTGTAAATCTATCTTTTTCTTTAAGACCTTAGTCACCTTAAGTGGCGACTTGCCTACATGCTGGTTGGAACCGTGGATCTTCTTTAATAATACTCCCAGATATTTTCTGAAGGCATTATAACATTCGCCGCAACCCAACCTCCCTATCTTCTTAAAATCTGCGTAACTAAGCCCGCAACTTGAGCATTTTACACCTACGGGTTCTGTATCTTTCACGGGTTTCTCAAACTCGACCAGGCCGGCTAAAAGATCGCTCAATCCAAACTGCTGTTCCATCTGTAAACTTTTCTGATGCGCACATTCTTCACAAAGGTGCAGTTCGCTCATCTGGTCGTCAATAATCTCGGTTAAATGCACAGTAGCGGGATTCTTACCGCAAATATCACAAAGCATAACTCCTCCGTATATAACATAAGATTGAGATTAAGACTGAGGTTAAGTGAAAAACCTAAACCTTAATCTTAACCTTAATCTTAATACTTTACTCCTTCTTTCTTCGTCAGCTCTTTAAACTTCTTCATTAAACTCAAGGTAAGTTTACCTGGCTTGCCACTTCCAATCATCCGGCCATCCACTTTTACCACTGGTATAATTTCGGCAGCAGTGCCGGTTAAAAAACATTCATCAGAAATATACACCTCATGCCGCGTAAGCACATGCTCATGCACCGGGATTTTGCTTTTCCGGGCAATCTCCAAAACTGTATCGCGCGTAATTCCTCTTAGAGTACCCATACATTGCGGCGGTGTATAGAGATGGTTCTGTTTAACAATAAAAATATTATCGCCCGTGCATTCGGCAACGTAACCCAAGAAATCTAACATAATTGCCTCATCAACTCCAACATTTACTGCCTCAATTTTAGCCAGGATGTTATTCAAATAATTGAGAGACTTTATCTGGGGGTTAAGCGCCTCCGGAAGATTTCTTATCGTAGGCACTGTAATGATCTGGAGTCCCTCTTTATAGAATTTCTCCGGATACAAAACTACTTTGTCAGCAATAGTTATCACCGTAGCCTTGCCTTTACATTTACGCGGGTCAAGCCCTAAATCTCCCTCGCCCCTGGTGACTATAAGACGGATATAGGCATCTTTGAGATTATTCTCTTTTAAAGTTAACAGCACTGCCTTAATGAGCTCCTGTTTACTTTGCGGGATCTCTAACATTATGGTGTGTGCAGATTCAAAGAGTCTGTCAATATGCTCTTTTAACTTAAAAACCAAACGGTTATAAGAACGTATTCCTTCAAACACGCCATCACCGTATAAAAGACCGTGGTCAAACACAGAAATCTTGGCATCGTTTTTCTCGTAAAATTTCCCGTTAATATATACTTTCATCAACACCTCCGTTATTATAAAATTATTAAGGTGATTTGGTTATTGGGATATTAGGATTTGGATATTAGGGGATCCGGGTATTGGGAATATTTCTATTTTACCAAATCACCCAATATCCTAATTTCCAAAACCTGATACCCAAATCACCCAATATCCTCAATTCATCAAAATTCCGTCTCTTAAATGGTATACACTTTCGGCTACTTTTGCTAATTCCAAATTATGCGTGACTAAAATCACCGTCATCTCGTTTTCCCGGTTTATTTTCTTAATCGATGAGATGATCTCCTCTCCTGCCTGGGAATCAAGGTTACCCGTAGGTTCATCGCACAAAAGTAAGCTTGGTCTATTTATTAATGCGCGCGCAATCGCCACTCTCTGCTGTTCTCCTCCGGAAAGCTGACTCGGAAAATGTCTAATTCTTTGGCTTAATCCCACCTCATTCAAAAGTCTTAATGCTTCTTCTTTCAACTGACAACTGACAACTGACAACTGACAACTAATCAATGCCGGCATAAGTACATTCTCTAAAACCGTAAATTCAGATAACAGGTGGTAAAACTGGAACACAAAACCTATCCTTTCGTTTCTCACTTTAGAAAGTTCGACATCGCTTAGGTGATAGATATCTCTCTGTTCAAAAATAACCTCGCCCCTCGTCGGCATATCTAAACCACCCAGGATATGTAACAATGTGGATTTACCTGCGCCAGATGGACCGACTATCGCTACAAACTTACCCTTATCGATACTTAAATCTATACCTTTTAATACTTTTAATTCCTTGTTTCCGTTATGATAAACCTTGTGTATGTTTTTAGCCTCTAATATCATTGAGATGTTGAAAGAGGTTACAGGAAGTTACAAGATGTTACAGGAGGTTACTAAAAAGCAACTTCTTGTAACCTCGATTAACCTCTTGTAACCTTGGGTAACCTTTAAAGTTATTCTATTCATACCTTAATGCCTCAACCGGTTTTAATTTTGCCGCCTTGCTTGCAGGATAAATAGTTGAGATTAAGGTAATCACCAGTGCTGCCAGGATAATCAAAGCAATATCCGGCCAGAATTCTATGGATACAGGTAACCTGTCAATATAATATATATCCTGAGGCAATTTTATAAACTGATACTTTTTTAATAAACCGCACAACAGTATCCCGCCCGCTGTGCCTAAAAAAGTACCGAGAATTCCGATAATCAGACCTTCATAGGTAAAAATATTTCTAATCCTCGCAGAGGCCATGCCTATGGCTTTTAATATCCCGATATCCTTGGTTTTCTCTACCACCATTACCACCAACGTGCTGATGATATTAAAAGAGGCAACCAGGATAATCAAGGTCAAAATTATAAACATAGTCAGTTTCTCTAATTTTAAGGCAGCAAAGAAATTCTGATTTACCTCTATCCAGGTCTTCAGATTATAATCAAAACCTAAAACATTACTAAGCTCATCCCTTATCTTATCCGCTAAATACAGGTTATCTAATTTTATGGCTATAGCACTGAACTGATTATTTAAGCCTAATATCCCCTGGGCCGTCTTAAGATTAGTAAAGATAAGGTTTAAATCGTAATCATACATCCCTGAATTAAATATGCCTACCACTTTTAAATTACGCTCTTTGCCAAAAGGCGAATAGGTGACAATAATAGAATTTAAGCCCAATCCTAAATATGCGGCTAATTCCTTACCGATAATTACGCAATCCTCACCCAGGCTATTAATATCACCTTTGGTCACATATTTCTTTATCTCGGTAACTGAGGATTCCATAGAAGGCTCTATCCCTTTTAAACCCACAGCCAGGAAACGCTTCCCTTCTTTCACTAAAACCTGGCCCTGGACATAAGGGCTGATACCCTTGATGTGGGGGTAGCCAGAGACCTTTTTGGATATCTCATTGTATTCTTTATCCTCTATACCTTGAAAACTCGTCAGGGTAATATGCGCATAGTTACCTACAATCTTATCGCGCAGGTCTTTATCAAAGCCGGTCATAACCCCAATCACCACAATCAAAGCCATCACACCTATAGCTATTCCTAAAATAGAGATAATGCTAATCAGGGAAATGAATTTTTCCTTTCTTTTGGTCATCAGATAACGCCAACTGATAAATAGTTCTGTCTTCATTATGCTTGCGGTCTTAACAAAGGAAATAAAATTACATCCCTAATTGATGGTTGGTCTGTAAAGAGCATCACTAGCCTATCTATGCCTATACCTAAACCGCCTGCAGGCGGCATACCGTGCTCTAATGCCAAGATATAATCTTCATCCACGCTTTTCTTTTCGGTATTTTCCCCCTCTTTAATCTCTTCTTGAAAACGTTTCTTCTGTTCTTGCGGGTTATTTAATTCTGAATAGGCATTGGCTATTTCTAAACCGCCTACATACAACTCAAACCTCTCTGAAATCAAGGGATTATCTTTCTTGGTTTTAGCCAGAGGGCATAAATTGGTAAAATAATCCGTAACAAAGGCAGGATGCACATTCACCCCGCCCCTGCGCGCAGGAGCGGGGTTCATCTCCTGCTCTAGTATCTCTTCGATGATCTTGGCCACCTGCGAACGGGTAAGCCTGGCTACGCCCTTGGCAAAACCCTTACTCTGTAGTTTCTTTAACATAACTCCTGCTTCATCGTCGGGCGCAATATCAAATTTTTCTTTTACCATTTCTGCAAAGGAACGCCTCTGCCACGGCGGTTTTAAATCTACGTTTTTGCCCTGATAACTAAATTTCGTTTCACCCAGTATATCTTTAGCTAAAGTAATAATCAAATCACAAGTTAAATTCATCATATCTTCATAATTGGCATAGGCGCAGTAAACCTCTAACATAGTAAATTCCGGGTTATGTTTCGTAGATACGCCTTCGTTACGGAAACTGCGGTTTATCTCATAAACCTTATCTAAGCCGCCCACCAAAAGGCGCTTCAAATATAATTCTGGTGCAATCCTTAGGTATAAATCTAAATCATATTCATTATGATGTGTCTTAAAAGGCCTGCCTGTTGCGCCTCCAGGAATATTATGCATCATGGGTGTCTCAACCTCTAAGAAACCTTTATCATCCAGAAAATTCCTTATTGCCTTAATCATCCGCGAGCGCATCAAGAATACCTTTTTTACCTCTTCGTTAGCAATTAAATCTAAATAACGCTGCCGGTAACGTAGCTCTATATCTTTTAAGCCGTGCCATTTCTCAGGAAGAGGTCTGAGTGCCTTGGTCAAAACTGTAAAATCTTCTACTTTCACCGTCGGCTCCTGGGTATGGGTCATAAAAAGCCTTCCCTTTACGTCTATAATATCTGCGATATCTAAATCCTGGAGAAGCTGGAATTTATCATCACCTACGATATCTGCTTTAATATAAAGCTGAATTTTGGCTGTAGAATCCCGCAAATCCATGAATATGGCTTTTCCGTGCGAACGCTTGGCCATAATCCTTCCGTAAAGGCTAATTTCCTTATCTTCTTGAAAATTATCCAGTGCCTGGCGGATAGGAATAGACCCACTAAAGGCCGGGTTATCATATAGGTTTACGCCTTTTGCCTGCAAAGACTCGAATTTAGCCTTTCTTTGCGCAATAATCTCATTTAATTCCATAGTTTTATAATTATATAAGATAATTTAAATTATGTCAATTAGAAAATGGTAAGAATGTAAAATCCAGAGATGTTCTAACTGTTTAGCGGGTCCTGTCTGGGGTATTTTCTCGCGCATTACGCGCTTCGAAAACACCCCAGCCACCCGCTAAATACGTATATCTATGAATTTTACATAATTGAGAGCGGGGCCTAGAAGTACAAGAAAGAAATCTGAATTACTGTGGTCTTACTAAGCTTTATATTCAGAGAGTTGTTTTATGCGTTTGAGCATATTGGGGTGGGTGCTTAAGGCTTCTAAGAGTTTATCCCCGAAACTCAAATTTATCTTTTTATTCCTTAATTGCTCTAATTCAACTCTATCAATCGTACCGCTCTTATCTGAATCCAGCTGTCTTAATTCTCTAATCTCATTTAAGGCCTGCGAAGGGTCGTTGACAAAAAAGGCCTTTAATCCTTCTACCTCTTTTAAAGATTCCTTATCCATACGCGCAGACCCATAGACGAGTTTATAGAGGCTAGAGGCAAGACTCGATGGTTGATTGCCTAACAACACAGAGCCTTTATCCGCAAAATATTCGCGTATCCGGGAAGCATAAAGCACTAAGAGATTGGTGATAAAATAAAATATAAAGGCAACTAATCCTATTAACGCGGCATTGCCTCCTCTTTCGTCGCGCCTTCTACCGAAGAATAGAAATTGCCAGGCAATACGATACATAACCATGGGGATAACCGAAAGCAGGGTAATGGTTAAAACATCGCGGTTCTTCAGATGACTTAATTCATGGCCCAACACTGCCTTTAGTTCATCCTCATTCAATAATCTTAAAATACCTTCGGTAACACAGACGCGGCTGTCTTTTATGCTACGGCCAAAGGCAAAGGCATTGGGCAGGTTAATCTGGGCTATGCCTATTTTAGGCACAGGGATCTCTGCTTTCCGGGCTAAATCTTCTACCATTTGATATAAACGCGGGTTCTCTTCTCTCTTAATATATCTTACGCGCATCGTCCATTCCACAATCTTTGGCCCAATCATATACTGAATAAACATCATCACTAAAGAAAGCACAAGATAAAAATAGAAATTAGTTATCCCCGCAGCATAACTTATCCAGGATATTACTGCATAAACTATACCAAACAGAATTACCAATAATAACCACATCCTCAGTTTTAAAGTCCACATTTTATTCCTCCTATTTTGACTTGATTATTTCGGCCTTAATTATAAACCTTAATACTGGATTGTCAAGGCTATCAGTATGCACATAGATATACTGTTGCACAAGCCCAGAATAACCTTTAGTATTAAACTGAACTTCTATTAATGTACTCTTTCCGGGTAAAAGAACTTTCTTTTCTACTGTAGAAATAGTACATCCACAAGAGGTATTTATATCCTTTATGGTCAGAGTTGCTTTGGATTCATTCTTTAAGACAAAGTCATGCTTTAAGACCTCTCCTTCTTGCCTCTTCCCAAAGTCCCAGGAATAGGGGTCGGTAATTTGGGCATAACAACCCAGCAAAGAAAAAGATAGACAGAGTAAAATTAGAAATATTCTTATCATTATGGTCTCCAGATTAAGACTATACCTAAACTAAAAAACAGAATCGTCATTAAGGCTTTCAGGCTAACTATGTGCTTTTTGAGCATTTTGGAGAATTGTTCCGAGGTTACGCCCAATAAAGCCAAGATAAATATTATCAATAAAGGCATAATAAACATCAGATTGTAAAGCAAAAGATACCCCAAGGCCTGTAATTTCAGCGGCGTTGTCTTCAAGGCAAATTTTATCGTGGGCAGGTAAAGCTGACCTGTGCAGACTAACTCTAAAAAAGAAACCAAGAAACCGGTTACCAGGGCACTGATAATTAATCTAAAAATGTGTGGCTTGGAAACCCGTCCCTCTTGTCCCTTAGGCTTTCTGTAATGCCACCCGATTATGGCATGTATGCGTTTTTTGACTGTTTCGGGCAACTGTAAAATTAAACCTTTGCTGTCTTTGGTTTTTTTAAATGTTACTAAATCGTAATAAGACAATACCCCTAAGGTAAGGCTAAATATCCCTATAGAAATATTGAATACTTTTCTTACCAGCAAAAATTTATCTAGGCTATAGATAATATTAAATAGTCCGAAGCCGATTAAAAGATAGGTAAGAAATACAGCCAGAATAAAAGAAAATCCTATAGCAGTCAGTTCTTTTTTTCTGTAGCCCTGAAGGGCTAAATAAGAAATAAAAAACACTATCACCGTAAAGGCACAGGGGTTGACTCCGTCTCCCAGCCCTGCGGCAATAATCCCAAAAATCTTAAAGCTCTTGAAATGTTCAAGTAAATCTATTGCCGGTAACTCCTGTTGTGTGGGGGGTTTACTTAATGACTGGGCAATCATGCGCCTGAGATTATTTTTAACCTCTGCTTTGGCATTCAACAACTGTCCCTCAAAATAAAACACAGGTAAAACTAATTCTATTTTATTGTTGTATTTTTCTTTGAGACTCAAAAGCAATTTATAATTTTCTTCGACCGCCGTATCCCTATACTCTATCTGAATCTTATCCTGAAATTCTCTTTGTATCTGGGGCATTATTGTATTCTTTACTTTGATGCATTCCTGACAATTAATAGAATGAAAGACCAGTAATTTGTGTTTATTGTTAACGCTGCGTTCTTTTATGGTGCGTACTTGAGTGCGCAGGCAGCCAGAAAATAACAAACATGCAAGAAGCGAGAATAAAATAATTTTTTTTGTATTCATAGGTCTTACGCTTTATCTTTTAAGCTCTTGAATAAGCTGTACACCTTTTCCAGGGATGCTTTCTCATGGACGATACTGCGGATGGCAGAAATCATCGCCACCGGCCACTGTGACTGCCAGATGTTTCTGCCCATATCCACACCTTTTGCGCCCTGCGCCACTGCCTCATAAGCCATCTTTAGGGCATCGAACTCATTTTTTAATTTAGGCCCCCCAGCAATAACTATGGGGACGAGGCAGGACTTGACTACCTTTTCAAAATCCTCGCAATAGTATGTCTTTATGATTTGTGCGCCTAATTCTGCGGCAATGCGGCAGGACAAGGAAAGATACTTAGCATCGCGCTTTTCTAATTCTTTGCCCACGGCGGTAACTGCTAATACGGGAATGCCGTATTTCTGGCCTTCGTCGATAAGCTTAGCTAAATTCGTTAAAGTCTGGTTTTCATAGTCAGTACCTACATAAATCGATAAAGCTACGGCAGCGACGTTTAGTCTTATGGCATCTTCAAAAGCAACCGTAATACTTTCATTTGATAAATCTTTACCGACAATACTATTGCCGCCCGATACCCTAAGCACTATGGGGATATTGTATTTAGCATCGATGCAATTACGGAGCATGCCCCTGGTAACCATCAGCGAATCTGCATAAGGAATAAGCGGCTCGATAGTTTTACGCGGCTCTTCTAATCTGCTTACCGGACCCAGGAAATAGCCGTGGTCCACTGCGAGCATCACAGTCTTGCCGTCTTCCTTAAATATACGCTGTATCCTATTCTTCATTCCCCAGTCCATATTTTCCTCCTTTTTATTTCTGTGGATAGATAATTACTTTTATGGATTCCTGTGCTTCGGCTACAAGTTTAAAACCTAGACCTATCTCGGATAGACTTAAACGATGCGTAATCATGCTAGAAATATCCAGCTTTCCGCTAGTAATCAAATCCAGGGCCTCTTTATAGTCTGATGGGCTTCCTGCATAGGAACTGGTAAGGGTTATCTCCGTGCGCCAGAATAATTCATTGAAAGGGACGGAAATTTTCCTGTCTTTATCCGTCGGAGCAAAGAAAAGCACTCTTCCTCCACGTTCAACAGACTCCAGTGCCTGCTCAATAGCCGAAAGCGAGCCAGTGGAAACTATTACCAAATCCGCAAGTCTACCACCATTTAAGCTACGTAGCATATCCGCTGAATATTCCTTGGCGTTTATACTTATATCTGCTCCGAATCTCTTGGCTTGTTTGAGGCGATAATCTGAGATGTCCGTGGCTATAATACGACCCGCACCCATTATCCTGGCCAGATGTATATGCAATAGCCCGGCTATGCCGCTACCCACAACCAAAATACCAAGTCCTGGTTTTATACCTGCTAATCTTTGCCCTCTAATCACACAAGCCAGGGGTTCAATAAAGGTAGCTTCTTCAAAGGATAGGGAATCCGGTAGAGGATAAACCCCATAATCTACATTTATCTTAGGCAGGCGCAAATATTCGCAGAACCCGCCCGGATCAAAATTAGTCTTGCGTAAGGTATCGCAGGCTGTTTCATGACCAGCTAAACAATAATGACATTTACCGCAAGGAACATGGTGCGCACAGGCAACCCGCTCACCCTCTTTATAAATCTTTATACCTTCTCCAACTTCTTCAATCGTGCCTGCGATTTCATGGCCCAATACCAGCGGAGTCTTGCCCAGGCGATACCACTCCATCACATCGCTACCGCAGATGCCCGAAGCCTCAACGCGTATCAGGAGCTCACCCGGACCAATCTTAGGCTTGGGCAACTCTTGTATCCTGATGTCGCGGTTATTATAATACATTGCCACACGCATAGTATTCCTATTTTACCATCTATTTAAAATTTTTCAACAAAAAGCCCTAATATAATCTATCTATAATTCAGGGGTGAAGTTCGAAAACGCATAAGAAATTTTTTGGCAAAAGTCTGCAAGGATTTACGAGGAGCTCAAGGACGCTAATCCGATACAGGCTATCCGAAGCGACAAAGTAAACCGTAGCAGACGGCAAAAAATTTCAAGCGTTTTTAGAACAAACCCCTGAATAATTAGATTATGAAGGATTAAGTAAAAAATCTTGCAAAAGCAATTGGGGTGTGATAAATTGATACTTCGACTTCGCTCAGTATCAATGGTGAGCGTAGTCGAACCATTGAAAGCCGATATGAAAGACAAACTCTGGAAATTTATAGACGACAAAGGTACGTTTACTTCTGATAGCGCCCACCGCATAAACACCCTTTATTTTCCTTTGTGTAATTCTACGCCTATCATGTCCTCGGTTTCTGCGGATTTGCATGGCGATATAAAGACGGACTTTAATTCTTTCTTGCTCGAACCCGTATCGCGTATCTCCTTAAGTAATTTAAAATCCAGCCGTAACTTCTGGATATACATAAACCCCGCCCTTCCTTCAACGCTACATTCTACCCGAAGGAAGAGCGGGGTAAATCCAGCCAAAATCTGGTCAGCAACCGGCGTCTCCAAGGAAGCGAACCGCTTAGAAGATAAATTTAATTTAGAGGCAGGGCTGTTATGGCAAAAAATAACCCGCCAGAATAAAAAAGTCGGCTTAAAAGCAGAAATCACTTCCTTTATTCCTGCATCAGATAACCCTGTAGAGTTAATGCTGGTGGAGATTACCAATATTTCTTCAAGGCCTATTAAATTTACTCCTACTCTAGCTATACCTATATTTGGCAGGTCAGCCCACAATCTCCACGACCACCGCCATGTAACTTCTCTTTTGCAACGCATAGAAAAAGAGAAATTCGGCATAGTGGTCACCCCTGCTCTTCTTTTTGATGAATGCGGCCATAAGAAAAATCTGACTGCTTATTTTGTCTTTGGTACAGATGAAAAACAAGGCTCACCCCAACATATCTACTCTACGCAAGAAGAATTTATCGGTGAGTCTTCGGATTTAGAAGCGCCGGAGTCTGTATTCAAGGATCTTCCGCCTCCAAAAAAGAACAATATCCAGGGCAAAGAAGCTATGGGTGGCTTGAGGTTTAAAACCAATATCCTTAAGCCAAAACAATCAATTTCTTATATTATTATCCTGGGAATAACCAACGATAAATCGAGAATTAAAACTATATTTGCAAAATTTAATACCAGGGCTAAGGTAAAAGAGTCGCTGGAGGAGAATAAATTATACTGGCAAAAAAAGAGTTCTGCGATTAAGGTTAAGACAAATGACAGTGATTTTGATAACTGGTTTAGGTGGGTGAATATCCAGCCTGTCTTAAGACAGATATTCGGCTGCTCGTTCCTGCCGGATTTTGATTACGGCAAAGGCGGTAAAGGCTGGCGCGACCTCTGGCAAGACTGCCTCTCGCTTATATTGAATAACCCCAAAGAGGCGAGGTCTTTATTGATGAATAATTTTGCCGGTGTGCGTATCGACGGCTCCAATGCGACCATCATAGGTAAAAATCCAGGAGAGTTTATGGCTGACCGCAATAATATCAGCCGCGTCTGGATGGACCACGGTATCTGGCCCTTATTGACCGCACATTTATATATCCATCAAACCGCTGACTTAAAAATATTAATGGAAGAGGCAACTTATTTTAGAGACCATCAATTATGCAGGAGCAAAGAAATAGACTCAAACTGGAAACCCGATAACGGTAAAGAGCTTAAAACCAAAACCAAAGAAACATATAAAGGCAGCATCTTAGAGCATATCTTAGTCCAGAATTTAGTGCAATTTTTTAATGTCGGCCCGCATAACCATATTCTCCTTGAAGATGCGGACTGGAATGACGGTTTGGATATGGCAGGCGAATGCGGAGAGAGCGTTACTTTCAGCAGCATGTATGCCCAAAATTTAAAGAGTCTCTGTGAAATAATCGAGCGTCTTGAAGAAAAAAACATAACTATCTTAAAGGAATT
>JAGUYA010000072.1 GCA_020061545.1 Candidatus Omnitrophota bacterium | reverse complement strand
TGAATGGAAAAATCTAAAATAATAAGGCAACCTCAGGTTGCAGGGCAATTTTATCCTTCTTCTGCTCATGAGCTAAAGAATCAAATAGGAACCCTTATTGATAAAAAAGCGGATAGGTCAGACATTATTGCCTGTATGCTTCCGCATGCCGGTTATATGTATTCTGGAGGCGTAGCCGGACAGACGGTTTCGCGGATTAATGTCAAGGATAAGATAATCCTTTTAGGTCCGAACCACACGGGTTACGGAGTGAGATTTAGCATGATGACTGAAGGAGCCTGGCAGACGCCATTGGGCGAGATTAAAATAGATTCTAGTCTGGCTAGAGAAATATTGAAACACTCTAAATACCTGGAAGATGACATTCTCGCCCATAGATACGAACATTCTTTAGAGGTAGAGTTGCCCTTTCTACAATATTTTAAGAGTGATTTTGAAATTGTCCCTATTATTTTTTTATCTGATGAGTTTGGTATGCTTAAAGAAATCGGAAAAGAAATTGCTGACACCATTAAAGAATTGAATATAAAGGACTCTAACCTCATTGTGGCTAGCTCTGATATGACCCACTATGAACCTCAAATCCAGGCTCAGAAAAAAGATAGAGAAGCCATAGAGGCGATATTAGAACTGAATGAGGATAAGCTTATAGATAGAATTCAACGTTTAAATATATCGATGTGCGGATATGCACCAGTTATAGTTATGCTTTCCGCCGCTCGTGCCTTAGGCGCAAAGACAGGCAAACTAATACAATATCAGACTAGTGGCGACGTAACTGGCGATAAGAGTAGTGTCGTAGGTTACGCGGGTATTGTAATACAATAACTCGAAAATTACTAGTTACGAGTTACTAGTTTACTAGTTACTAAATGATGGATGAGCCAAATAAAAATATTGACGAAAGCTGGAAAGAGACAGCAGAAAAAGAAAAGGAAAATTTACAAAAACAAGGTAAAGCCATTCCGCCTGAACCGGATTTTATTTTCTTTGTTACCACTCTCTCGCTTCAGGCATCTATCGACTTAGGTGGAGTCCCTAACCCGGTTACAAACAAGAAAGAAGAGAACCTCCTGCAGGCTAAATTTCTTATTGATATTTTAGGGATGCTTAAAGAAAAGACCAAAGGAAACTTAACTCAGGATGAAACAAATTTTCTCGAAAATATACTTTACGAATTAAGAATGCAGTATATAGCTAAAACACAAGGAGGAGGCAATGTTAGATAAAGAATTATTGGCTATCCTAGCCTGTCCTGCCTGTAAAGGTGATGTAGAGCTAAAAGATAATAAAATCGTCTGTAAAAAGTGTGGAAAAAAATATCCCATAAAAGATGATATCCCCATCATGTTAATTGATGAGGCAGAAGATTAAGAATAAGATTTAGATTGAGGCTGAGATTAAGAAATGCCTTAACCTTGACCTTAATCTTAGTCTTAATCTTAATCTTTTGAGTTAATCATGAGAAAGATACTGGTGATCCACGGACCGAATTTAAATTTACTAGGTAAAAGAGAGCCGGGCATTTACGGCAACGTCACACTGCAACAAATAAATAGTGCATTAAAAAAGATTGCTCAAAAAAGAAAGGTGAGTTTAGTTATAAAACAATCTAATCACGAAGGAAAAATTGTAGACCTCATCGGTAAAATGAAAAATAAATACCATGCCCTGTTAATAAACCCGGCGGCATATACTCACACTAGCGTTGCTATTAGGGATGCTCTCGCTGCTTCTGGTGTATTGACCGTGGAAGTACATCTTTCTAATATTTATGCCCGAGAGGAATTTAGACAGAAATCTCTTATCAGCCCGGTGGTGAAAGGGACAATCATGGGTTTTGGGTTAAAAAGTTATCTACTCGGCTTGGAGGCTTTAATAGATTTACTTTCAATGAGCACATAACTTAGCGAACGATAGTGAAGCTAAGTTATAAGTGCGAATTTAATCCCCCACCACTTTCAATATAGCGTGGGCTAAATACGAAAGTGGTGGGGGATAAGTTCAGCCAAATAACCCAGCTCTAATTTCCAATATAGTGTGTTAGTATCGAAATTAGGGCTGGGTTATGGCTTCACTTATGTTAGATGGACCCCGCCCTTCTTAACAATCATAATATAAATAACTTAAAGAAGAGCGGGGTGAATTTGCATATAAAGAATATATATACGAAATTAGCACAAGAAGATCTTGATGGGCTACTTGTATCTTCTCCTGCCAATATCTCGTATCTGGCTAATTTTACCAGCCGAGACTCCTATTTTTTAATCTCAAAAAAAGAAAATATCTATATCACAGACTCAAGATATACGCAAGAAGCTAAAAAGCATCTGCAAAAAATCGCTACAATAAAGAAATCAAACGGTTCTATTTTTAGGATAATAGCAGATCTCTGTAGAGACCTTGGTCTCAAACGCTTGGCATTTGAAGAAAGATACCTGCCGTTTGCCGAGTATAAAAAGATAAAGGAAGAATTAAGTAAAAAAGGGGATTTAATTCCTACTCATGATTTGGTAGAAGAGCTAAGGCAGATAAAGAATGCCGAGGAATTAGAAAAGATAAAAAAAGCCAGCGAGATTTCCATAAAGGCACTCAGATTTATTAAAGATTTTATATCAGAGGGTAAGAAAGAAATTGAAGTGGCTGCAGAAATAGAACGATTTATAAGGTATAACGGTGCTCGTAGCTCGGCATTTGACATAATTGTTGCCTCTGGTCCAAATTCCAGCTTTCCTCATCATCTAACTTCTCAGAGAAAGATAAAAAATAACAAACCTGTATTGGTGGATATTGGCGTCGACTATCTGGGGTATAAATCTGACTTGACAAGGGTTTTCTTTTTGGGTAAAATAAGTTCTACTGTTAGGGGGATTTACGATATAGTCCGCAGGGCGCAAGAGAAGGCAATAAGAAGAATAAAGCCGGCTGTTCATATAAATAAGATTGATGTGGTTGCCCGCCAATATATAACCCAGAAAGGATACGGCGGGTTTTTTGGTCATAATTTGGGCCACGGCATAGGATTAGAGGTACACGAAGAACCCCATATATCTAGCAAAGGAAGAGGGGTTTTAAAGCCAGGAATGGTATTTACCATTGAACCCGCGATTTATCTACCCAATAAATTTGGGATAAGATTAGAGGACATAGTTTTAGTAACTCAGAAAGGATGCGAAATATTAAGTGGCACTCTCCATAAATGACGTCAAGTCAGGACTAACGATATTGGTTGACGACGAGGCGTATCTAGTTATAGAAACCCAGCACGTAAAACCCGGTAAAGGTGCTGCTTTTGTCCGGGCAAAATTAAGAAATCTAAAAAATAGTAGTATCCAGGAAAAGACATTCAGGGGCGATGAAAAAATAGAGAGCGCCTTTGTGGAAGAGAGAAAACTGCAATACCTTTATGCATCAGGCAGCATCTACCATTTTATGGACCAGGATAATTTTGAAGAAATAACTATATCCGAAGATAATCTTGGCGATAAGAAGAAATTTTTAAAAGATAATCTTGAAGTTATAGGGTATTTTTATAAAAATGAAACGTTAAACATAAATCTGCCTAATTTTATTGAGTTTAAAATCATTCATACCGAACCGGGTATAAAAGGTGATACTGCCAAAAGCGGCACAAAGCCCGCACAAATAGAAACCGGCGCAACTATACAGGTGCCGCTTTTTATAGATACGGGGGATAAGATTAAGGTAGATACCCGAACAGGAGAATATATTGAGAGGGTGTATTCATAAAAAAGATATCATTAACTTAATATGAAAAATCCAAAATCCAAATACTACCAAATCCCAAATAAACCCAAAATCCCAAATCCAAAACCCATTGGGATTTGGAAATTGGGATTTGAACAAAAGATATTAAAGTAAGAGAAACAATAAAAGGGAAGGTGCAGGGTGAACATAAAAGAGATAAAGGAAATGATCAATCTTATGAATGAAAATGGTCTGGTAGAGCTGGAAATAGAAAAAGATGGTATGCGCATCAGATTGAGAAAGACCAATGCGGGCATAGATGCGTCCAGCGGACCTATAGTAGTAGAAAGGACAAGGGTAGCAGAGGGTCGTCCCAGAGAAGAAGAAACCCTTCAGACTTTGGAAAAAATAACCGCAAAAACAGTAGAGATAAAGGCACCTATGGTAGGGACTTTCTACCGTGCACCTTCACCTGAGGCGCCACCCTATGTGGAAGTAAGTCAGATCATCGAACCAGGCCAGGTCATCTGTATCATTGAGGCCATGAAATTGATGAATGAAATAAAATCAGAAGTCAAAGGCAAAGTCTTAGAAATTCTTGTGGATAATACCGAACCCATAGAATTTGGACAACCTATGTTTCTTATCGAACCTATGTGAAGCCACAACTTATGGAGTTCGTAAGAACGATATAAGTTGTATGGCTGAACATACCCCGCTCTTTTGGGGCTAATTAGTGGTACTAAAAAATATCCAAAAGGGCGGGGTTAATTCGCAGACGCTTCGCTATAACTTACGTCGCTTTCGCTCCGTAAGTTATCTGCTCATTTAAGATGTTCTCCAAAATACTCATCGCCAACCGGGGCGAAATAGCCCTAAGAATAATCCGTGCTTGTCGAGAATTAGGTATCCGTACAGTAGCTGTATATTCTGAAGCAGATAAAGATTCCTTACATGTGCATTTCGCTGACGAGGCTATTTGTATAGGAAAGGCCCAGAGCAGCAATAGTTATTTAAATATCCCTGCAATTATAAGCGCTGCAGAAATTACGGATGTAGATGCCATACATCCGGGATACGGTTTCCTTGCCGAAAACCCTCATTTTGCGGAAATCTGCGAATCCTGCCAGATAACTTTTATTGGTCCTACGCCAGAAAATATTAGACTCATGGGTGATAAAATAGCGGCGCGGGCCAATATGCAGAAAGCAGGCCTACATATAGTTCCAGGCAGTATAGAGATAATTAAAAATAAAGAAGAAGCCGTAAGAACAGCCAAAAGGATAGGCTACCCTGTGATTATAAAAGCAGCCGCGGGCGGCGGCGGAAAAGGAATGAGGATATGTCATAATGATATAAGGTTAATCTCAAGTCTGATGACTGCCCAGGCAGAAGCAGAAGCAAATTTTGGGAATCCTAATGTATATATTGAAAAGTATATCGAGAAACCACGGCATATAGAAATACAAATCTTAGCGGATAAACACGGTCACGTCGTCCATTTAGGCGAGAGAGATTGCAGTATTCAGAGGAGACATCAAAAACTATTGGAAGAATCTCCCTCCTCAGCAGTAGATAATAGACTGCGTAAACGCTTAGGCGAATTAGCCATAAAGGGCGCAAGGACCATAAACTACATTGGTGCAGGAACCATTGAGTTTTTATTAGATCAGGATAATAATTTTTATTTTATGGAGATGAATACCAGAATTCAGGTGGAACACCCCGTAACTGAAATGGTCACCGGAATAGATTTAATCAAAGAACAGATGCGCGTTGCCGCGGGTGAAAAATTGCGCTTTCAGCAAGATGATATTCAAATAAAGGGAGTAGCTATAGAATGCCGTATAAATGCCGAAGACCCCGAGAACAACTTTATGCCCTGCCCGGGAAGAATTGAAACACTTAATTTACCTGGTGGGCCCGGTGTACGTTTAGACACGCATATCTATCCTGGATATGAAATTTCTTCTTTTTATGATTCTCTCGTAGCTAAAGTCATTACTCATGGCAATGCGCGCCAAGAAGCAATCAGGATTATGCAGCGGGCATTAAGCGAATTTAATATTGCTCCCATAAAGACAACTATACCATTTCATTTGCGTTTACTAGAAAATTCTTTGTTTATCAAAGGGGATATATCGACTCATTTTGTCCAAGAGATGCTCAAAGATGAATATAAAGATCTCTCGCAAAATGAATAAACTGTTTTGACACCACTAACTTGAAATGAAAAATTCCAAATCCAAATACTACCAAATCCCAAAT
>JAGUYA010000031.1 GCA_020061545.1 Candidatus Omnitrophota bacterium | reverse complement strand
CACCAAGAAAAATCCTCTTGACTTTTTTGACCTAATGGGTTATATTTGTTAATATGATGATTAAACGTAATATCCTTAGTAAGTTACAACAAGAATTAAGCCAACCGGAAATCCTTATTCTTTTAGGTACCCGCCAAGTCGGCAAGACGACACTTCTTAGGATGTTGGAAGATTACGCCCGCCAAAAAAGACTAAAAACAGCTTTCTTTGATTTAGAGCAGCCTCAGGTATTAGCTGATTTCAACCGTCCAGATAAAGAGATTGTGCAAATAATAATTGAAGCCGGCGAGGTTGTTTTTATTGATGAGTTCCAATATGTGCGTAATATTTCTAAGATATTAAAAGCTATCTTTGACTCCAAAAAGAAGCTCAAGATTATCTGTTCCGGCTCGTCTTCTTTAGAGATTCATAAACATCTGAAGGAAAGTCTGGCGGGTAGAAGATTCTTATACCGTATTTACCCTCTAGAATATGATGAGATTAGAAATAGTTATCCGGATTTTACACTTGAGAATTATCTACGTTTTGGCGGTATGCCGGGTTTAACCCATACCGATTCTGAAGAAAGAAAGCAACAAATTTTGAATGAGCTTGTGGGAAGTTACATTCTAAAAGATATTAAATCCCTCGTCAAAGAAGAAAATATCCGCGCCTTCAATCATCTTTTGTACCTTTTAGCCCAGAATCAGGGTTCAACAATTTCTGTGCATTCTCTAAGTACTGAAGTGGGCTTGAGTTCCAAAGCCATCAATCGCTACTTCGATATTCTTGAAGAGACTTACGTTGGTTACCGCATTTACAGTTATTCGAAAAATTTAGGAAACGAATTAAAGAAATCATGCAAAGCCTATTTGTATGATTTAGGTGTTAGGAATATGCTCTTAAAAGACTTTTCAAATATCAATTCTCGGCCTGATAAGGGGGTTATCTTGGAATCGCTTGTGTTCTTGAAACTAAAGGCTCAACTTACGCCTAATATGGAAATTAAATTTTGGAGGACCAAAGATGGCGGAGAAGTTGACTTTATTCTTCTTAAAGATAGAAAACCTATTCCTATTGAAGTTAAGGGCAAGATAACTGCTTTAGAGATCCCCTCAGGCCTTAAGAGATTTCTTCGCCGATATCCGGCTGTCGAATTAGCTTATATTATCAATGAGCAAATAGAGGAGGATATTAAGTATGAAGGTTGCCTAATTCATTTTTTGACTTTTAAAGAATTCTCTCGAGATTTTCAGATTGAGTAACTCCGGCACTCACGGATATAGAGAACTCCATATTGTTAAGCAACCATATTTAAATGAATGGACAAATCGAATCAAATTAAATTTATAAAAGCAAAACTCGCTCTTTTGGATGCAGAAAAAGAACAATTACTTAGAAAGCTAAAATATATTGAGAAAGGAATGCCTTTTCCATCAAAGACAACTCCTGTCATTTCAATAAATTCTTCGACCTCTCTTTCAGCCTTAGACAACATTTCGGAATCTTCCCAAGAACAACAGATAAAATTATTTCGAAACTTGTTCCGTGGTCGAGACGATGTTTTCGCACGCCTATGGGTAAGCAGAAAGACAGGGAAAAGCGGTTATAGTCCTGTGTGTAAGAATGAATGGGTAACCAAAATTTGTCAGAAACCAATAATGAAGTGTTCAAAGTGTCCAAATAGGGAATTACTGCCTTTGGATGATGAAATAATCTGCAAGCATTTGGCAGGTAGACATGTAGTTGGGATTTATCCTATGCTACAGGATGAAACCTGTTATTTTTTGGTAGTCGATTTTGATGGAGATGATTGGATTGATAATATTTCTGTTCTTAGAGAGACGTGTTTGGAAGAAGGAGTTCCTATTGCTATTGAGCGTTCTCGCTTTAGGTAAAGGAGCGCATGCATGGATATTTTTTGAAGATAAAGTTCCGGCTAGCTTAGCGCGACGCATGGGTAGCTTTTTGATAACGAAAACTATGTCTAAGCGGTACCAGCTTAATATGAAAAGCTACGACCGACTATTTCCTAACCAAGACACTTTACCAAAGGGCGGATTTGGCAATTTGATAGCACTTCCATTCCAGAAAGAAGCAATGCGGCATGGAAATAGTGTTTTCATCGATGGAAACTGTAATCCTTACACTGATCAATGGGGATTTTTATCTTCTATAAAAAGAATGTCGTTGGTGGATATCGAGAAATTCTCAAAAGAAGCATCGAGTAATAAAGAAATTATTGGTGTTAGAATGTGCCCTGTCGACGAAAACGATCCGCCTTGGATGCGCCTTCCCTCGGGTAAGCGTAAGTATAAACCTATAATAAATGGTCTACCTGATAAAATCGAATTAGTAATTGCTGATAGGATATATATCAAGACAAATGGTATACCATCAGTACTTTTAAATCAAATCAAACGATTAGCAGCGTTCCAAAACCCTGAGTTTTATAAACGTCAGAATATGCGTTTATCAACCTTTTTAACACCACGAGTCATATCGTGTTCTGAAATTTTGGATGGTTATCTTGCAATTCCACGAGGCTGTCTAAACGATCTATTTTATTTACTGAATGAGTATGGTCTCGAATTAAACATTAAAGATGAGCGAGTAGTAGGTAAGAGGATTAAATTCAGATTCTATGGTTCTTTAACCAAGGAGCAAAAAGCAGCTTCAAGAAAAGTCATAAAAGATGACTTAGGAATCTTAGTTGCACCACCCGGTATGGGTAAGACTGTTATCGCTTTGTTTCTTGATTTTCAGCGTCATCTTAATCGCGATATAAATATCGACCTTATATGTGCCGATACTTTTAGGAATCTTGTTTTTAAGTATTTCATTCATGAAATAAATGCTGGTAACCGGCCTTTTTATCAACTGCGCCGGCAACAAGCTGATGAATATATCGCCGGGCTTTGTGGGTTTATTTCGCTTATGCAAACCAGGGCATTTG
>JAGUYA010000184.1 GCA_020061545.1 Candidatus Omnitrophota bacterium | reverse complement strand
TGAAAATAAAAGCAGAATTAACCTTTCCCGGTGAATTAAAAGAAGAGGCCATTATTTGCACTCTCTGTAAGAAATTTGATATCATTTTAAATATAGTGGAGGCATCTTTTTCAACAGATACGGGCTGGGCAATATTGATTTTTGAGGGTAAGGAAGGGGAGCTGGAAAAGGCCTTCCAGTATTTAAAAGACTGGAACATAGAAATAGAAGGAATTGAAAAAACCGCCTAAGAATAAAACCCTTAAAAATTATAAAATTTAGCCAAAGAATTAAAAAGGTAACCTAAGAAGAAGGTTACCTTTTTTATCTCAAAAAGAGAGATTCGATGCCTAAGAATATCTTTTTAAAAGCCATAGTGTTATGTATTTTTCTTGCCGTTCTCCTGGTAGCTTTAAACTTTCTTTTATTAGCAAAGGTCAAGATAGATAAATCCTCAGGTAATCCCTTTCGGCCAAACAATAAAATAGAAACTTTCCAGTCTAACCATATCGGAGAAAAAATAATTTATGATGTCAAGTTAGGTAAGTTGTATTTGGGTGAGGCCCGCTTTGCGAATATTGCCAATGCGCAGGTGAACAGTAAAGTTTTAAATGTTATGGTGCTAGAAACCAAATTAGCCCAATTTACGGATACGGAAAAAATTTATAGCGACCCGCAAACTCTCTTGCCGGTCAGAGTAGAATGGGATATTCTGAACTGGTTTGTGCAGGAAATAATTACTGAAGAGTACGACCAGGATAATTTTACTGTGACCATCATAAAAGATAAGGGTTCAAGCCAAGAGAAGACCGTTATCAAGAAAAATAGTCATATCCATAATGCTATACTTTTGCCGTATCATGTCCGGTATATTCCTAAGATGGATGTAGGAAGAATTATCATTGCCAATCTTCCCACCCGCAGACTGGAAATAAAGTTAACTTCTATAGAAGAAATAAAAGTTCCTGCCGGCACTTTCCAGGCCTACCATTTTACCAGTACGCCCAAGCAGATTGATATCTGGATAAGCGCTGATGAACGCCGCCTCCCGATCAAAATCCAGGGTAGCGGTATCTTTGGCTACACCCTGGCGATGAAAGAACATAGTTTTTAGAAACCAAGGGGACTGACCCTGAGGTATGAAGGGACTGTCCCTGAAGATATTATATGGATTTTGGCATAAGCAAACTCAAACAAGCAACATTAAGAGAAAAAATGCAGCGCTTGGGCATTCGCGAGCAAGACCTCCAAGAGAAATTTGTCCGTTCAAGCGGGAGAGGGGGTCAAAACGTCAATAAGACATCCACCTGTGTTTATTTAAAACACATACCCACTGGCATAGAGGTGAAATGTCAACAGGAGCGCTACCAGGGTTTGAATAGGTTTCTGGCAAGAAGGATTCTCGCCAATAAAATCGAGACACTGATACTGGGTAAGCTATCGGAAGAGAGGAAGCGCATAGCAAAGATAAGGAAACAGAAGCGCAGGCGTTCTAAACGAGCAAAGGAAAAAATGTTAAGATTTAAAAAGGAAAGGGCAGAGAAGAAGATAATGCGTTCTTTTCGCCCCAAGATAGATGAATAAAGACCAATCCAGCTACATAAAAATATATTCTACTCCCAAGCAAGGAGAAATCGCAATTATTAAGTCTATCCTGGATAGCCAAGGCATCCCCTATTATATCAAGGGAGAAAATTTTGGCATTCTCTATGGTGCCGCAAACGGACTCTCCTCAATGGATGTAATGATTAGAGAAGATTATTCCGAAGACGCAAAAGAACTATTAAAAGAATTTATTAAGCCATCATGAAGAAAACCGATAATACAAGGATTATATGGATAAGGAAACAAAAAATATAGTGGGCTTGCTTGTCAATCTGGCTATACCGGGACTGGGAACGATTATCTGGGGAGAGACTAATAAGGGCGTAATCCAGTTAGTCTTATTTTTCCTGGGAGTATTTTTATCCTGTATTATTATTGGTATTCCTTTGGTTTTCGGGGTCTGGGTCTGGGCCTTAGTAAAAGGAATACAAAAATTATCTAAGCATAAGGGAAGCAAATAAGAGAATAAATCCGAAAATAATAGTTACCTGGAGGTATATATGAAAAAACTTTTAGTTTTATTATTGTGTTTAGGATTAACAGGGTGCGCGTCCCTAAGCGGAATCAGGATAATGAATAGGCAAAACTTACTGAAACTATCTATCGGAATGACTAAGCAGGAAGCCTTAAATGTTATGGGGACCAGAACATTTAAAACATATGCTGACGGTACAATAAATAATCCATATCGCAGCGAAATCTTATCTAATAAAGAGGGTAGGGTCTTTGAAGTTGTACACTACTATACAGACGTAAAAAGTCTGGATGGCGTTATTACTGATGATGAACTCACCCCGCTTATATTTGATAATGGAAAACTCATAGGCTGGGGCCAGAGTTTCTTGCAGGATAATATTCTGAAATATAAATTAAAGCTGCGGTCAAATGAATAAATCCGACCCCCATTTCCGGGGATAGATGAATTAAATTAAGTAATAAAAAATGAAATCTTATACCCAATATTTATGGTTTAACACAAAAAACAGGCAAGAGTTTATAAATATAACCCCGCAGGTGGAGGGGGCGGTTAAGAAAAGCGGGGTTAAAGAAGGGCTTTGTCTTGTTAATGCAATGCATATAACCAGCTCGGTTTTTATCAACGATGATGAGCCGGGGTTACATAGTGATTTCAGCAGCTGGCTGGAAAAGTTTGCACCATACGGAAAGGATAGATACCGGCACAACCTTAGCGGTGAAGATAACGCAGATGCTCATTTAAAAAGAACAATAATGGGCAGAGAAGTAGTAGTGGCGATTACTAATGGCAAACTTGATTTTGGTCCGTGGGAACAGATATTTTACGGAGAATTTGACGGCCAGCGTAAAAAGCGTGTTTTGATAAAGGTAATAGGCGATTAGGACTCTCAAGGAGAAGGAATAGTTTAGACAATGCCAAGAGAAAGAATTACCAGAAGACAGAAGGATGTATCCAGATTATTAAGAGATAAGAAGCAGATATATAGGGACAAATTAAAGACCTTTAAAAAAATAAATAAAATACACCCTGTATACAGCAAGGAGCGATA
>JAGUYA010000082.1 GCA_020061545.1 Candidatus Omnitrophota bacterium | reverse complement strand
ATCTACAGTTATTGCCTTAAGACAAATAAAGCCCTTTACGCAATTATGCGCCAGGCATTCGATACAGCCCACTTCTTTATGTAAAATTTTATCTTTTTTACCCACTGCTCCCCAGCGCAAGGGGCTTAAGCCCTTCTGGTTCCTGCCAAAGATAGAAATTACCGGCGTTCCCACGCTAGAGGCAATATGCACCGGGCCGGAATCATTAGAGATAAACAGGCAGCATCTTTTAAGCACGCTGGCTAATTGGCTAACCGAAGTCCTACCCGCCAGATTAATTGCCGGATGACGCATACTTTTCATTAAATTTTGCGTAAGTGCAATATCTTTGGGCCCGGCAGCCAACAAGACTTTAAATCCGTATCTCTCGATTAATTTATCAGCCGCCTCGGCGAATCTTTCATTCGGCCAAATCTTAGACGGGCAACTGGCACCGGGATGAATGGCTAATAATTTATCGCCCTCCTTTATACCTTCCTGCCGGAATAAGTCTTCTACCCACTTTTCTGACTTTGGCTTTATCGGCATAAACAGGTTTTTGTCTTTGGGTTCAATGCCTAAATATCTAACCAAATCCAGGGCGTATTCTGATTCGTGCTTTTCGCCCAATTGTTTGGTGTGTTTTATCCTGTCCGTAAGTAAAAATCCTAATTTGCGCTCATAACCTATCCTGCGGCGTATGCCCGCAAAAAAAGTTACCAGATGCACGCGGTTAGTCGGGTGCAGAATTATTGCTAAATCAAATCTTTTTTTCTTTAAGTTGCGGCTAAATTTCATTGACCTTGGCCAACTTTTATGCGCACCCTCCTTATCGTAAATAATCACCTCATCTAAATAGGGATTACCCTCTACTATATCTTTGGCATAAGGCGAAACCATCATCGCGATATAAGCAGCAGGATAACTATCTCTCAATGCCTTTATAACCGGAGTAGATAAAAGCACGTCTCCGATGCGGTCTGTGCGCACGACGAGAATGCGTTTATATCGGTTGTCGATAATGGGTAACGGGTAATCGGTAATTAATAATTTTCTTACCTCGCTCAACACATCTTCTGTTTTTATGAGTTGTATGCACCTTAAGGTGCCAAACCGGCACTGTGCCTTTTCGCAGGGCCGGCAAAAGATATCCTTTTTAACTATGGCATGGACTCTGGACCAGGGACCGTATTTTATTTCATTAGTAGGCCCAAAGATGGCCACGATGGGTAGATTAAAATAACTTGCCAAATGCAGCGTGGCACTGTCATTAGTAATCACGAGGCGCGATCTCTTTAATAAAGCGGCTAGTTGGGCAATGGTTGTCTTTCCACTTAAATCTAAAATGGAAGGCGCGGAATTTTCGGCTATGTATCTGGCGATAGGTATATCGTCTCTATCTCCTGCCAGAATCACCTTGACCCCGAATTCTTTGATGAGCGAAGGAATCAGCTCTACAAATTTATCCTGGGCCCATCTTTTGATATGGCTTCTTGCCCCGGGTGCCATCAAAATTATCCTGTCTTGCTCTTTTATATTATTTTCTCTCAATATTTTTTTAATATATTCTTCATCTTGCTGGCTAATCCCTAAAGACCTTTTACTCGCAACCTCTGGTAACCTCTGGTAACCTCTGGTAACCTCTGGTAACCTATACAGGTGCCTATCCTGCATATGTCTCACCTGCCGAGGAACAATTAAAAAGGGGGAAGTTTTCTTTGGTGCAGGAAGCAATACTCCCCAGAGGCTATTACGTAAATCTACAACCATATCGAAATTTTCTCTCCTTAGTTCCTGAAATAATCTTACTTTTTCTTTTAATCTGGAGTGCTTATCGTAAATAATCAACGTATGAATCTTTGGGTTATCCTGGAATATTTCCTGTGCACGAGGGCCAACCAAGACTGTAATTTTAGCCTGGGGAAAATTTTCTCTCAAAGCATCCAAAACCGGTAAGGTCAGGATACAATCGCCTATGTTGCTTAAAGTAATAAAGAGTATTTTATTAACCATCTCGGTTATTGGGTTACTTGAACCCTATAGCTCTATAACCTAAACTTCTTATTTTTTCTATGACCTCTTCGGGCGTAATTGCCTTCATACACCGGTTATCCTTACAATGAGCCAGATAACAGGGAATCTTGCAGCCGACATCCCGGGATAAGATAACTATGTTTTTTAGAGGATAGGGACCGGTTATTTCGGGCGAGGTAGGACCGAATAAGGCGATGATTCCTTTGGTACCTACGGCATTGGCGATATGCAAAGGTCCGGTATCTGCAGTAATTAATAAATCTATTCTCTTACATAATGCGCCTAATTGCTTCAGATTAAACACGCCGCTGGCGATAATAGGTTTTTCTTTCATTAGGCCTTTGATACTGAGGGCAAGCGATAAATCCTGGGGGGCTCCGGTAACAATCACCTTGGCGCCAAATTCACTGATTAATTTATCCGCTAATATAGCCCAGTATTCGCCAGGCCAACGCTTAGGCAACCAGTTACCCCCCGGATTTATAGCCACTAATAAGTCATTTTCATGAATTGCATTCTTATTTAAGAAATCGTCTACAAAATCTATATCCTTATCACTGATAAAAAATTCCGGGTATCTATCCTCAACCTCAAGCCCTGCCTTTTCAATAATATTGAGGTAGTAATCTATACGATGCAAGGCATCTTTACTTAAGGGTGCAATGCGTTTTGTCAAAAGGAAACCGCGCTTTTTAGTATAATAACCGAACCTCTCGGGAATTCCTGCTAACCGGCAAATCAGGGCGCGGGTAAAGGAACGGTGCAATAAAAATACGATGTCAAAATTTTTACTCTTAAGTAACTGCACAAATCTCAATTTAGCCAAAGTGCCCCTCTGGCGCTCTTTTTCATCAAAGATGATAATTTCGTCTAAGTGAGGGTTGCCTTTTAAAATAGGATAGCAACGGCTGGGTATTACGCAGGCAATAAAACTATCCGGGTAATTACGCCGGATGTTCCTTAAGGTAGCTGTAGAAAATAACACATCACCCAGCCAATTGACATTAAAAATTAATATCTTTTTATGGGCCTCTTTCATTATTTATGCCTATGCTCCCGGATAAAATTATAATAGCCACTAGTCTCTACCCAGAAGATAAATAAATTGCCGGCATTCTCAGAAATCCTTAATCTTTTTAAAGCAAATATATCTTCGTTGGCGAATTTCTTACCCGGATTTGTCGCCACGGCTAATTTATATCCGCAAGCTTTTACTAATTGCTTTATTCTATCATTAAATCTGCCCTCAGGATAACTAAAGGCATAAATCTTGCGACCTAATTTTTCTTCTAATATTCTCTTAGAATCAAATATCTGTCTCTTCAAATCCTGCGCGGATTTGATATTCACTAACGGCTCCGGACCTACGGCATGACTACCAAATGTAATTATACTTGTATCTTGCATCTCTTTAATCTCATCCCAGCTTAATCTATCGGCTCTGCCTACCTCTTCAACAATAACGAATACAGTGGCAGGCAGACTATATTTTTTCAATATAGGAAAGACGTAAATATAATTATCTTTGTATCCATCGTCAAAGGTTATAGCCAGGGCCCTGGGAGGAATCCTCTTTTTCGCCCCGATTAAAGAGGCAATGGATTCCAGGGGTAAAACTTTATAACGATGCTCTTTCAAAAAACGCATCTGCCGCTCGAAAGTTTCTGGGGACACCACAAGTCTATTCCCGGGCGCGGCATCTGGACGAACCGAATGATACATAATTATAGGAACCACATATTGTTGCTTAAGATAATTTATACCTAAAAATCCTAAAATAAAAATTATAACCAGAAAAGTAACTAATCTTTTACGCTTAAACATTCTAGGTATACCCTCTCTGTTTCTTGAGCCATCTTTTCTTGCGAGAAATTTTTCTCTATAAAAATTCTGGCATTGTTACCCATAGACCTCGCTTTATCAGGATTTTGCAGCAATTCTAATATCGCGTAAGATAATCCCTGGATATCAGCGGCTCTGACTAATAAGCCGTTATGCCCATCTTGAATCAGGCTTCTTATGCCACCCACATCCGACCCAATTACGCCCAGACCCGAAGCCATGGCCTCCATTAAGGCAAGGCCCAAGCCTTCTTTTAAAGAAGGCAGGACAAATAAATCCATCGCTGCCAGCACTTGTTTTGTATCATCAACTGCGGCTAGAAAAAATATATTCTTTTCCATACCCAAATCCTTCGTCAGTTCTAATAATTCTTTTTTCATTCTGCCGTTACCTACGATGAGCAACTGCGCCTGGGGGACCCGGCTTAAAACTGATTTCATCGCCGCGATAAGATAAAGATGACCTTTCTCTTCTGAAAGCCTGGCCACGATTCCTACCACCGGACCTCCGCTCAGACCTAATTTTTTCTTTATTGCAATTTGCAATTTGGGATCTGGGATCTGGAAATTTTCTACGTCTATCCCGTTATGTATCACCCTGATATCTTCTCCTTTAACCCGAAAATCTTTAACCAGGTGTTCTTTTACCGGTTCGCTTATGACAATGACCTTATTGCCCCAGCAAGGAAACATCTTACGAAAAAGCCTTTTTTTAAAAAACCCGTGGCAGGTAGAAACATAGGGTTTGCTTAAGGAGCGCCGCAGAAAAAAACTCAATACCTGGGTGACACGGGTATTAGCATGGAGGATATCAATATTTTTCTCTCTTATAATTTTGAGCAGCTTATATTTACTGATTAATATTTTATAACTTACTTCGGATTTTGTCTTTATGGGTATGGGTAGATAAACTATGCCTTCGGCAATAAATTCAGAGAGAAGCTTACCGCCGCTAGAGGCAATATAAACCTTATGACCGTGCTTCTTAAAGGCCTTGGCTAAAGTTAAGACATAACTGGTGATACCGCCTATATTGAGATGATTGGTAAGATATAAGATATTCATATTCTTTATAATAAGTCTAAGGCTAAGGTTGAGGTTAAATAGTTGTTTCTCCTTAACCTTGACCTAAACCTTAACCTTTATTTCAATAGCTTATCAATTGCCTCTAATACTTCTTCCGGTTTGATTAACTCCATACACTTTTTACTCTTACACTTTGATTTGTAACATGGGCTGCAAGATAAATCTTTTTTTATCACCACGCACTTTTTTACCGGTGGAAGATGACGTCGCGGGTCGGTAGCGCCAAAAAGAGCCACAAAAGGCACGCCTTGACTGGCAGCGATATGCAGCGGCGCTGAGTCAGGAGAGATGAATACGGCACATCTTTTAATTAAACGGGCGAGTTGATTAACCGTAGTCTTGCCACAGGCATTGATTATTTTTATATTCTTAAGATTATTTATTAATATATTCGCCTCGGGTAAATCTTTTTCTGTGCCCGTAAGCACCACCCGCATATCCCTATGGGATAATTCGGCGCAGAGTTTGATGATATGGCGCATTGGCCAGTTTTTGCTCACCCATCTTAAGCTCGCACGGATATTTATTCCAATGAGTATGCTATGGGCACTTAACCATTCAGATTTTAAGAATTCATCTATGTAAGCCTGGTCTTCCTGCGTAGGCCAAAGTTCCAGTTGAAGATTTTCTAAACCCCGCCCCTGCATGCAGGAGCGGGGTAAATTTATATCTAACATCTTTAACATTCTGAATTGGTGAGTGACGGGATCCATGAGTGGTTTTTTGTCTTTTATGCGCTGATTCAACAAAAAACCAAACTTTCCATT
>JAGUYA010000168.1 GCA_020061545.1 Candidatus Omnitrophota bacterium | reverse complement strand
GGATAGGATTCTATAATTTACTTTTATCTTACTGTAGTTTAGCAAAAATTTATAACCTATTGAAATATAATGCTTTTTAGGACAGGCGGGACGCCTGTCCTACTATTGGAAAACTCAATATTTTCAATATGTTATACCAGTAGGTCAGGCGTCTCGCCTGACTAAAGCTTAAAATTTGCTAAACTACAGTTATCTTATTTATGACCTCTTAAATTGTTAGAAAAGAAAGCCTTATACCAATTAATTGTTCTCTTAAGTCCTTCATCCAGATCTATCTTTGGAGACCATCCAAGTATTTTCCTTGCTTTTCTATTATCACTAAAAAAGTGTTTTGCTTCCCCGGGTCGCTTAGGTAAGGCACCAATTAATAATCTTATTGGATTTCCCATCTTCAAAACAATATTCTTTGCTATATCTTTTATTTTATACTCTAATCCATTGCCAACATTTATGATCTTTCCTATTGCATCTGGACAGCGGGCAGCAAGTAGATATGCCTCCACAACATCGTCTACATAGTTGAATTCCCTTGTTTGATCTCCTTCTGTCATCGGAAAATCTTTTCCCTCAATACAATACTGTATAAGAGAGGGTATAAACATGTCAGTATCTTGAGCAGGTCCATAGGTTAAAAATGGCCTGAGTGAAACAATAGGTATTCCCATAGTTTTGTATATCATCTGGCAGAAGTAGGTTACAGCTACCTTACCTGCTGAATAAGGAGATACAGGTTTCTCTCTCTGCTCCTCTTTAAAAGGAGCTATACCGTCTCCGTATTCTTCAGAACTCCCTGTATTAACAAAACATTCTATATTTATCTTTTCTTCATAAATCCCTCGTAAAAGGTTTATTGTCCCTTTAATATTAATATCAATCACTGGATTGATTAATTCTAAATCCCTTCTTACATCTCTGGTCACAGCAAGGTGAAATACAATCTGCGGTCTTGAGTTTTTAATACAGGAATATATTGATTCATGATCTCTGAGATCTCCATAACATATATTAAGGTTTCCAAGGATATCTTGGATTCTGAATTGATTGCTACCCTTTTTCAATAAGACATGGACTTCAGCGCCTTCTTCAAGAAGTCGTCTGGTGAGATGAGAACCGATAAATCCTGCAGCTCCTGTGACCAGTACGGTCTTTCTTTTGAAGTGCTTCAATTTTCTTCCCAGACTTTCCATGGAGCTTTACCGCTTTCCCAGTATTCATTAAGCAAGTTCATATCGCGAAGTGTATCCATACATTGCCAGAAATCGGTGTGTTGATAAACCATAAGCTGTTCATCCTTTGTCAGCCTTTCCAATGGTTCTCTCTCCAACATGCATTGATCATCTTCGGATAAGTAGCTGAACACCCCTCGATTGAATATAAAAAATCCCCCGTTAATCAGCCCACTTCCTACCTGTGGTTTTTCACCAAATTCAATGACACGATTTCCTTCGGTAACTAGTTCACCAAATCTCGAAGGTGGTTTTACACCAGTAACGGTGGCCACTCTTCCATGAGAGGCATGAAACTCCACAAGCTTTTTTATATCAATATTAGCAACACCATCTCCATAAGTAAGAAGAAAATAGTTGGTTTCTATATATTTTTCTATCCGTTTTATTCTTGCACCTGTCATGGCTTTAAGTCCTGTATCTGCGAGGGTAATTTCCCAATCATCTTCACTATGTAAATTATGAATACGAATGTCTTCACGATTACCCAGATTGATTGTAAAATCGCTATTTCTAATACTGTAGTGGAGAAAATATTCTTTGATTATTTCGCCTTTATATCCAAGGCAGATAATAAATCGTTTATATCCATAATGAGAGTATATCTTCATGATGTGCCATAAGATTGGTCTTGTCCCGATTGATACCATTGGCTTTGGAATAAATTCGGTCTGTTCTCTCAGTCTTGTCCCAAATCCACCTGCTAAGATGATGACAGGTATATTTTTCATTTTTATTCCTCTTATTTTTATGTTAAATCTTTAGAAGAACCTGCATCTTTGGTTTCATGTATGTATTCTTCTCTCACAACAAACAAAGGCCTCTGTTTCACCTCGACGTAGAGTCTCCCAATATATTCACCTATTAAACCGAGAAAGAAAAGTTGTAGACCTCCTAAAGCCAGAATAGGCAATAAGATAGACGCCCACCCTGGTACAAACTTATCAGTAAAGAGCTTGATATACAAAACCCAGAGGGCGACAATAAGGGTCAGAAAGGATATTAATATGCCTGTTATAGATGTCAGCCTTAGAGGGAAATAAGTGAATGAGACTATTCCATCAAGACTTAGAGAAAATAAAGAACTGATATTAAATTTTGATTTACCCGATACTCTTTTTTCACGTTTATAAGGCACAATAGCATATCGTGACTCTAATTGTAAGACCATGGCTCTAATGAGGCGATTCCTCTCCGGAAGGGCATTGAACTCTCGCAACAATGACTTTGACATAAGACGGAAGTCTCCATGGTTATGTACGATGGTAACACCCATAAGTCTCATCAATCTGTAATAGTTCTCTGAAAAAAATCTCTTCAGAAAGGAATCGGTAGAGCGGTCTTCGCGTACACCCAAAACCAGGTCATGTCCCTGTTCAAAATAGGTTATCATGGCTTCAATCTTCTCTGGAGGATCTTGAAGGTCCGCATCTATTGTTACAACAGCATCTCCCTTTGCGTGAAAAAGACCGGCAGAGATTGAACCCTGGAAGCCGAAATCACGCCTTAGGGCAATGATTCGAGTACGAGGGTCAGATGCAAAGATATTCTTCAAAACCTCGAGTGTATTATCTGTTGACCCATTATCAACATAGACCAACTCATAATCAGAAATCCTTTTTGAAGAAATTAAATTATTTAGTATCTTGCTCAATCTCTTATGGGTTGTCTCCAGGACTTCTTCTTCATTGTGGCAGGGAATAACTATGGAGAGTAAGTCAATCCTTCTCATACCTTCCTCGCTATCGCAAAGATGCTTACCCCTAAAGGAAGGTTTATTCCACCTGATAAAAAACTATTCTCAAGCCTGAGTATGCATTCTAAGGTTTTATTCATGAACCTATTAGCCTTATGCAATTGGTATCCTGAGCCTCTTTTGCTGGATAAAAGTCTCTGATAGAGCCTAACTAATGTAACAGGTAAAAATAGACTGAAGTTCCAGTACGAAATCCTTTTTAAATTAAAGCCATTTTTTTCTAAAGCTCCAATCAGCTCCGATTTTGAATATCTTCTGTAATGGCGGTTAACTTCATCATGTTTACTCCATAAGAATTTAAAGGCAGGCACAAATATAATCAATTTACCCTCTGGCTTTAAAATTCTATACCATTCGAAGATCGCTTTGTCCTCGTCTTCTATGTGCTCTAATATATCAGAGGCTATAATAATATCAAATTGTCTATCTTTGAAATCTGTATTTTTTGCATCAGCAACATAGACATCAGTAAGTCCTTTTTGCCTGCATATCTCTATCGCCTTTTCATCAATATCTATACCATGGATTCTACTAAATCCTTTTCTCTTTAATAGTCTTATTAAAACTCCTCCGGAGCAGCCGACTTCTAAAATCTCTGTATTTTTGTGATAACCTTTTAATAATTTATAGATTATATTTCTCCTTGCCAAAAACCACCAATAATCCTCTTCTAATTTATGGTATTTAGAGGTATAGGATTCTTCCATTCTTCATCTCTTGGCCTGAGCTAATACAAACGAAATAATTAAAGTTACATTTTTCATGTCATTCCTGCCCCGTATCGAAGTACGGGATAAACTTCAGCAGGAATCCATAGCCCTGTTAAAACTGTCATTCCGCACTTGATGCGGAATCCAGTTCCTTTTAAAGTATAGTTTCCTGTTTTCACAGGAACAGCGTCTGGATTCCCGTTTTCACGGGAATGACAAACTGGTTTTATAGTATGCATGGTTATGTCCACTTATTTACTGCGTTTGTATTAGATAACCCTTATACCACTCTATTGTCTCAGTAAGGCCATCCCGTACGGAAAAGATTGGCTTCCACCCGAGCATTTCCCTTGCTTTTTTTGCCGAAAGATACTGCTCTAAAATCTCTCCCTTTGCCTCATTCAAAATAATCGGCTCTAAATCTAAACGATTCATCAACGAAAGAATTTCTTTAGTTATTTCTAAAACAGTCAT
>JAGUYA010000057.1 GCA_020061545.1 Candidatus Omnitrophota bacterium | reverse complement strand
TTTTGTTACCAACCTTACGTTGAGTGCGGAGACCGTATGGTATTTCTACAGACCCAGAGCCAGATGCGAACTGGACATCAGAGAACTCAAAGAAAGCTTCCCCCTGGGCGATATTCCTACCAACAGCTTTTTGGCCAACCAAGTCTATTTCCATTTGATTCTTCTGAGCTACGATTTGATCAATTGGTTCAAGCTTTTGTGTCTGCCGGTCAAATGGCAATCTTCTACGCTTCAAACGATTCGCAGCGAACTGTTGGTTTTGCCAGCCAGATTGGTCTATTCCGGAGGCGCCAACGAGCTCAAAATTCCTGCGGGCTATATCCACCAGAGGCTCTTCCATCAGGCACTCGGCAATATCGAACGCTTGAAAATCCGATAACTTTGTTGAAAGATTACAAAGTAACATCGTCGAGGTTCGGTTTAAAACAGGACAATTCGCCGTTTTTTCAGGTTAATATATTATCTTAAGCTCCTTCGCAATGCTATGTAACGTCCTTTAGAATTTGTTCCACCTCTGATTTTAGCACCGGAATATCTTTTCTTGTCGTAGACCAAACTGCATTGATATCTACTCCAAAGTAATCATGAATAAGCTTATCTCGCATTCCGGCTATGTCTTTCCAAGGGATATTGGGGTATTTGTTTCGCATGTCAGAGGAAATCCTTTTAGCTGCTTCTCCAATGATTTCGGTCTGCCGAATGACCCCGTCTTGAAGAAGTGGGGTCTTGGTAAAAGTCTCCTGTTTAACCCCAGAAAGATATCCTTCAATTCTAGCAATCGCATCTAAAATATGTTTTAGGTATACTGTATCATCCCGCTCTTTCATAAACTACCTCCATCTCATTTTTAATTCTGTCTCTTAAATAGGGGCTGATAGAGGTTTCGGTTAATAAGTCTGTCTTTCTACCCAAAACCTCTGAAAGCATTCTTTCAATCCTTACAAGATCAAGCAAACTCTTAGGCTTTGAAAAACGAGCTAAAAGATCGATATCGCTTTTCTTCGTAAAGTCTCCTTTTACAAAAGAGCCGAATATCGCCAAGAATACAATGTCATTATTTTTGCATATTTCGAGTAACTTCTTTTTATTATTAATAGCTCTCATAATTTCCTCTTTTCATTATTCTTACTTCCTTTTACCAATTCATCAATAGAAACACCTAAGGCAGAGGCTATTTTTGTGACCGTGGTAATAGTGGGCTCCTTTGCAACTTCCTGCTCAATTTTTATAAGGGTATTATTAGAAATATCTGCAAGGCGAGCAAGCTTCTCCTGCGACAGCCCCTTTTTCTTTCTTAGCCTTCTTATATTTTCCGCAAGCATAAATTAAACCTTGACAATCATACTGATTATGATAGTATCTTTATAATAGCATAATCATTCAGTCTTACTTATGATATTATATAACAATCCCAAGTAAAAATAAAGCAATTTTTTCCTGTAGCTAAGCAAGCAATATTTCGCACTTTTACTTTGAGGCATAGCCCTTAGGTTGCTGAATTGGGTTTAGCTTTATGTGTTTAATCAGCCCAAAAATCCAAAGGTTAAGGCTGCGCTCGTTCTTAAAGTAACCCTGAATCTTAATGCGCCGGCGTATCTCTTCAAGGAAGCGTTCCAAGTGATTAGTGGTAGATATGGCAGAGCGCACTTCCTTTGGAAAATCAGAGAAGTTAAGTGTATGATAGAATTCATCCTGGAAGCACTTGACTGCTTTTGGTTCAAGGTTATGCCATCTGTTGACAAAGAACCTGAATCTCCTAATCGCTTCAGAGCCATCCGAGATAATCAGCTCTAACGACTTACCCATTAGACCTTTGCGGTAAAGATCGTTAAGGAAAGCTGTATATTCTTCTTCGGTCTCACCCTTGGCTAACTTAAAGGCAATAACCTCTTGTCTGCCGTCTTTGGTTATGCCTAAGGCAAAGAGAACCGGTCTTTTTTTGATATCGAGCTCTTGGATATGTACCCAGAGCCCGTCGAGAATCAAAAAGCGGTATTTGTCTTCGATTGGCTTTGTTTGATAAGCTCTCAGATCATTACCAAGGCTTTGCAATAACTCTGATGCTCTCTGGTGGCTCACCGAGTCACCGATAAAAGCTTGGAAGAATTTTTGCTGCTTACGGGTGGAAAATCCTAGTAGCAATGACAATACTATCATATCGTCAAATCTCTTTTGCCTACGCTGATACTTGCTAAACAATTTATAGATATAATCCTGGCTTTTCTTCCTGACCTTAGGTATAAGCAGTTTTGTCTTGCCAAAGGTAGTTGTGAATATCCTCGGATAAGTGCCGGAACGAATGTCGGAGCGCTCATCTGTCCATTCGTATTCCTCAGCCTTAATCTGCTCTTTAAACTCACCGTTTATCGAACGTTGAAAAAATCCTTCTACCACAAGCTTTGCTCTTGCTTCCATATCATCGGCTTCTGTTTGATTGATAATTCCCATCTCTTGTAAGTTACGCTTTACATATTGCCATTGCTTTGGTAGAGTATCCTTAGAAAAGTTTACTGGATGACTCATAGGCGTATCCTCCTTTGCTGGGCCTTTAAGGCCCGGTTAGGTTAATAATTTGTGTTATCAACCTAAGAGGAGATGCCTTTTTTATTCATTAGGCAATATCAAAAGTGCGAAAGATATTTTACATTATCTATTTTTTCTGAGAGCTTGAAATGAGAATTAAGATAACATAATTTTTATCCCATTTTTTTCAAAAAAATCATTTAGAGAAAAAGCGTAAGCTAACAATAGAGATGAAGTAATTAGAATATAAAAAAATGAAGCGATACTGTATTTCTCTGTAAGAAATAGGCTAAAATGGGTAGCCCTAGGAAATGGACCCATTATTTTATGCGATATATTTTGAATAATTCTATTCCTTTACTTATAATTAATGTATGATTAATCCCAAAATTATCCACCAAATCCATGAGACCTCAGAAAGAAAGAAACTAAAGTCGATGAGGTTATGAATAAGGAAAGTGAAGTTTGCAGAAAGCAATGCAGCGAGAGTATAATTCTGATTCTCTGATAATTTCAATTTTTTAAATCCAGTTCTGAGAGATTCAAAAATTATCCACATCCAAGCAATTATCCCTAATATCCCCATCTCTGCCCAGATTTGTAAATAGGAATTATGGGCATAGCGGGACTGCTCAAGATTAAAATTTCCCAGGCCCACCCCAGCCAAAGGTGATGCCTTAATTATCCTTAAAGTATCCTTCCAATAATTTAATCTCATCACTGTAGAAAAAATAGGCTGTAGATGTTGTTTTCCAGTAGCCGCTCTTGTAATAAAGACCACACCTATGGCTATTAATAATCCTAGCAGAAATATTACCTTTCTTTTGTCTAACTTACCTTGTAAACCCCGCTCCTGCGCGCAGGGGCGGGGTAAATAAAAATATATAGCCAACGCCAAGAAGATACTTAAAAGTGCACCCAAAGACTTGGTAAGTAAAAGGGCAAAGGACACAGGTATAATAAACCAGATTCTATTTTTATTGATTAAGGCAAGTGGTATTATCATTGCTAAGTATCCCCCTAAGGTATTAGGGGTGACAAATGGAAAAAATACCCGTTTTCGGCTTACATAGTCTAAGACAAAAGGTTCGCTAATTTTTTCCTTGGTTATATAGTTTAATATATGTTGAAAGCCGAAGAAATATTGATAAATGGCTAATAGACTGATAATAAGACCTGCAAAAATAATAGTGTGAATAACGTATATTTTATCCTTATAGGTTAAAGAAGCAACAATGAGGAGTAAGAGAATGCCGCTTATATATTTATAGAGCTCTTTTAAGCTGTTGAGTTTGTCTGTTGAGAAAACCACTGAAATTATTAAGGCCAAAGAGAATAGAATTAGAGGATATTTTAACGCAGGGATTTTTTTTATTGAGATGCCTTTATAAATAAGCCGCGTAATTAAAAAAACAAGAAACAAAGCAGAATATAAAGAATTTAAGTAAGGAAAAGCTAAAGAGGAGATAAAGGGACGGATAAAGATTAAGGTTAGCAACACTCCCAACATTATGCTATAATTCTATTCTAAAATGAAAGAGACGTCAAATAAAATAGTCAGTATTATTGTTGTTACCCGCGGCATAAAGGATTATCTTAAATTATGCCTTGATTCTTTAAAAAAACAGACTTATGCTGCTTTTGAGATTATTGTGATTGATAATTCAGTTAATCCGAATTTTAGCCAGGAAATCGGTAGTCGTTATTCAGAAATTAGATTATTCTCGAGTTCAAAGAATTTATTCTATTGCGCGGCGTTGAATTTAGGGATAGGGGCAAGTAAAGGAGATTTCCTCCTCTGTCTTAATGACGATGTAATTTTAGATAAAAAATTTATTGAAGAGGCATTAAAAGCATTTAGTATTGATGAAAGAATTGGTATGGTGACCGGTAAGATTTTGCGTAGCGATGGCAAGACTATAGATAGCACAGGATTATTCTTAAGCCATTGGTGCACGGCTAAAGAAAGGGGTTATGGCATTAAGGACAAAGGGCAATATGAGAAAGAAGAATATATATTCGGAGTAAATGGGGCGGTAGCCTTTTATCGTCGCAAGATGCTCGAAGATATCAAAATAGATTCGGCTTATTTTGATGCTGATTATCATATATTCTATGAAGACCTTGATGTTGCCTGGAGGGCCAAGAACCTTGGCTGGAAAGCCTATTATGTACCCCGCGCAATTGCTTACCATGTTCGGGGAGCTACAGTTAGATTGGGTTGTGGAGTAAACAAACCTTTTGCGCGAAGATACTTAAGTAATGATCTGCATTTTAATCTGGCAAAGAACCGCTATCTTACGCTTATTAAAAATGAATCTTATTTAGGTTTTTTATTACATCTACCATTTATTTTATCTTACGATCTTTTGGTTTGGGGTTATATTTTAATTTTTAGACTGGGTCTGATAAAAAAATTTATTTTAAATCTAAAAATTTTAAAGTCGGCTTTTGAAAAAAGAAAATTAATTAAAAAAAGAACACTATTTATGTTTTAAATACATACTTATAAAAGCGTCAAACTTCGTCACGTAGCTCTATCTATAGAGTTAATTAACCTTACCTAATTTTTACTCCCTCTAATATAGTAAATTTCTTCTCTTTTCTCGTCGAGAAATTAAAACTGAGTAGATTTATTAAAAAACAAAAAATACTTGACAAAAACAAGATGTTGTGTTAAAAAATAATATAGATACAACATTTTGGATAGATTTTTTAAGGCTTAGGGAGGTTAAATAAATTAAATTGAGAAAACCAGGTAGCAATTTGAGGGCTCTAGAAGCAAAAGAGCCCTTTTTTATATTTAGATGAAAACAGTCGGTTTAACCTTCGATTTAAAGACAGATTATGAGTTTAAAAAGGATGACCCTCCTGATGCCAACGCCGAATTTGACCATCCCTCAACCATAGGCGTTATTGCCTCTGCCATTGAAACCTGTGGTTTTAAGGTAAAAAAGATCGGTAATGTCTTAAGCCTCCTTGAAAAAATAGATAATCTTGATGTAGATATTGTTTTTAATATCTCTGAGGGCCTTTTTGGCAGAAATAGAGAGTCGCAGGTACCGATATTACTAGAAATGGCAGGTATCCCTTTTGTGGGCGCAGATGCTTTAACCTTGAGCGTTACCTTGGATAAAATTATGGCAAAGAAGATTTTTATCGCCGAAGGAATTCCTACGCCAAAGTTCTTTGAAGTAAGGACGCCAGAGAATCTTATAAATACTAACCATTTTAAATTCCCTCTTATTGTCAAGCCACGCTTTGAAGGTTCATCTAAAGGCTTAACCGATGATTCGCGAGTAGAAAATATGCAAGATTTACAGAAACAGGTGGAATACATCATTAATACTTATAAACAACCCGCTTTGATTGAAGAGTTTATCTCTGGCCAGGAATTTACTGTAGCCATAATCGGTAATGACCCGCCGCAAGTTTTGCCTATTGTACAAATAAAGATAGATGGTAGGTTAAAACTTAACGATAAATTTTATACCTTTGCCCGTATTCGCTCAAATAGATTAAAGTATATATGTCCGGCACGCATAAAGAAAGATTTAGCCAAGGAAATATCCGCCCTTGCCTTGAAGACATACAATGCTGTAGAGTGTCGCGATTTCGGCAGGGTTGATTTCAGAGTGGATAAGGAAGGCAAACCCTACGTATTGGAGATAAACCCTCTACCTTCTTTATCTACAGGGGATGTGTTTATGGTGGTAGCAAAAGAAATCGGCATTTCTTATGCAGGAATGATCGGTAGAATATTAGATAGCGCGCTTAAGAGGCATAACTTAAATTAGATGAACCCCGCACCTTCTTTATATTCAATGTATCTTAATTTAAAAGGAGGACGGGGCAGAAGAAAATATATACTGAGTAAGTTTGAATAAAGGAGAAGGTGCGGGGTGAAGATCGCTCTCGCCTATAATCTCAAGAAAAAAGACGAAACAAAACCTGCGGATTATTCTTCCGAGTTTGATTCCCAGGATACCATAAATGCTATTTCTTCTGCACTCAAGATAAAAGGTCACAGCGTTGATCTCGTGGATGTCGAACAACCGAATCTTTTTTCCTATTTTAGGAAAAATCGCGTGGATATGGTTTTTAATATCGCAGAAGGTAAATGCGGCAAATTCCGCGAGTCAGAAATACCCGCAATATTAGATTATTTGGATATTCCTTACACTGGCTCAAATACCTTTTCTTTAGCCTTGGCCTTGAATAAGGCGCTCACCAAAAAAATATTAAAGGCAGAAAATATACCCACCCCGCGTTTTCAGGTTTTTGTCAAAGACAATGGAGAACTGGATTCTAGCTTAAAGTTTCCCCTTATAGTAAAGCCTAACCGCGAAGGTTCGGCCAAAGGGATAAATGTATCTAACGTTGTCCACACTAAAGACTCCCTTTTTACAAAAATTAAAGAGATACGGGAATTATACAAACAGGAAGTGCTGGTTGAGGAATTTATCGACGGCAAAGAGTTGACAGTGGGAATTTTAGAGAACGGCAGAATCACAATATTGCCTATTTTAGAGATAGATTTCTCAACCTGTGAAAAAAGCGGTGAATATTTTTATTCCTGGCGGATGAAGGAGTATCAGGGTAATACGGAATTCGGACTTGTACCGACATTCTACTGCCCAGCACGATTAGATAAAGATACAGAAGAATTGGTAAAGCAGGTAGCCTTGAAAACTCATCAAGCAGTAGGCTGTTGCGATATTTCACGTACCGATATACGTTTAAGTAAAGATAACATTCCTTATGTATTGGAGATAAATCCTCTTCCCGGTCTTAACCCTACAGAATCAAATTTTCCTATTATGGCTTATGCTGCAGGCATGAAATATGAGGATATTATTGAGGCGATATTAATGAATGCCTCTGAGCGAAGGATGGTTCAAAATGAATAATCATGCAGTGGCAGTAGAGGACCAAAAACTACTTTCAGAAACCGTAACCCAAACTCGCCTTTCTAGAAGCTCTCAGGATTATCAACAGATAAGTTTGTATAAAGATGTAAACCCATTAGACTGGGAAGATTGGCACTGGCAATTGAATCGTAGAATCCGCACCAAAGAGGAACTTGCGCAGGTGATAAAGTTAACTCCTGAGGAAGAAGAAGGCATAAAGAAGGCAAGTGGAAGATTATCCATGGCGATTACGCCTTACTGGGCAACTTTAATTGATCCCGAAGACCCCAATTGTCCTCTGAGGCGTCAAGCTGTCCCTGTAGTTTTTGAATCCCTTATAAGCCCACATGAAATGGTCGATCCCTGTGCTGAGGATAGGGATTCGCCTGCACCGCATCTGGTACATCGGTATCCGGATAGAATTTTATTATTAGCTACTGAATCCTGTGCCATGTACTGCCGGCACTGCACAAGACGTAGATTGGTGGGCGAACAAATAGAAAGCAATTCTCCCACCAGGTTTGATGCAGCTATTGAATATATCAAATCCAATAGGAAGATAAGGGATGTGCTTATATCAGGCGGCGACCCTTTTATCTTAGAGGATGAAGAGATTGAGATTTTAATCCAAAAGATTCGCGCTATCTCACATGTAGAATTTTTAAGGATAGGCACCCGCGTTCCGGTAACCCTACCGCATCGCATTACGGAAAAATTAGTGAATATGTTAAAAAAATATGCACCCATATGGATGAGCATACATTTTAATCACCCTAAGGAGATTACCAAACGTTGTAAGATTGCCTGTGATATGTTGGCAGATAGCGGAATGCCTTTGGGTAGCCAGAGTGTGCTTTTAAAAGGTATAAATGACCGACCATATATCATGAAGCGACTAATGCATGAACTTTTACAAATAAGGGTAAGGCCTTATTATATCTATCAATGTGACCCTGTAAGAGGAACTCAGCATTTCCGCACCCCTGTTGCGGTAGGGATAAATATCATTGAAAAACTCAGAGGCCACACCTCAGGTTATGCCGTACCTACCTATGTTATCGATGGTCCGGGAGGCGGAGGCAAGATCCCGGTTGGTCCAAACTATGTCCTTTCCCAGGCCAAAGGAAAGTATGTCCTGCGTAACTACAAAGGCAAAATCTATACCTACCTAGAATAATTC